>JAOZUK010000136.1:3321-11171 GCA_029938715.1 Bacteroidales bacterium
ACAAAAAACCGGGTGCAATGTTCAGATAAACAATGCGTTTAACATTTTTTTATTAACAACAGGGAGGAGCGGATCTGACCGAAGAGCAGTTTCAAAGTTACAGAGCACTAAAAAAGACCGAAGGATTTAATAAGATCCTTGCATCTAAACAGGAATAATACGTTTTTTTGTACTATATTATAAGCATATTAACTAATAACATACATATTTATGTATTATGAGCAAAAAATCAACAGGAAAAATAGGGGGCTTTCGCCGGAAAAGGGAGCTTAAAGTGCTTCTGGATCGGCTTCAGGCCGGTCAGTCTGTTGCCATCATCGCACCACGCCGATTTGGAAAAACTTCTCTGATCAGGCAAGCACTTCAGCAGAGTAAAGGTAACAATACCTCCACCGCCTTTATCGATTTACTTTCAAATTCAACACCGGAACTGCTTTCAACGACTTTAATAAAAGAGGCCTTAAAGAACCATAAACTCCATAAAGAGTTCCTGGCCGCCAGACAGAGTGTGGGCTCATTCTATATAAGCAACGGCCTTCGCCCTATTGTTGCTGCTTTTCCCTTTATAGCAAGGTTCGACGACGACTCCATAGATGAATGGGAACTTCTGAGCGAAAGCATAGATTTTCCCGATACCCTTAGTTCGAGCCTGAATCAGCGGTTGATCTGTGCTTATGACGAATTTGGTAACGGTGCAAATTCTGATCCTGGAGGTAAGCTGATTAAGCTTATAACAGCAAAAACAGGGCTGCATGCCAGTACCACCTATTTATTCGCAGGATGTAACGAGTCCGCTGTTCTGCCACTTAATGAAGTTCACCTGATCCGCCTGGGCTATATGGAAAAGCAATTACTCATTGATTCCTTAAATAAGAAGTTTGCCAGGTATAAAATCAAGCTTCCTCGAAAATTTACAGACGACATTGTGAATTTTACCAAAGGGCATCCCTATTACACACAACTTGCTTTTTATCAAACCATACTGGCCAATTCCCTGGATGGGTCCGCCCCAAGACCAAGGGAGCTTATTAACCACTTACTGACTGCTGAGAAAGGCTACATAGAAAAGGTGTGGGAGGATCTTTCCCGCAATAAAGAGTACATCTATACTTTACTTGCCCTGACGGAAGGGAGCAAGAACATATACCATAGGCTAAAATCAAAAAAAATAAATGTGGCTCGAGCCCAGAAAAACCTGGAAGGTATGGGCTACCTGATGAAAAATGAAATGGGGGGATACACCATAGCCGACCCCCTGCTTGAATACTGGCTCAGGAAAAATAGTTAAACCTCCCTGAAAGAAATTATCATTTCTCCATGGACTGCCCAAAACTGATCATCCCGTTGATATCAAAGAAGCCATGATTTTTCCTCACCTTCTGCAAATCTTGCGATCCCTCTTACCATGTCTGCCGGCCCATCCGGAAACCATGTTTTAATTAGCCATTTTGGGGCCGATATCAGGGGAATGCTCCTGGAGTACATAACGATTTCTACCTCTCCTTCATCCAATTCGGTAAAGGTGTATTTTGTATGATTGTGTTCCATTCTGGCCACATCCTGGGCCGGATACATATCGGGTGCAGGTGTTCCTGTGAGTATGGCCCGTTTCTGCCCCGGATCCTCTTCCAACTTATACATGGTAACAATATCAGCAGCAGGCATGGGCCACGGGGGCTTGTAAACATAGTAGGTGACCCATCCGCCTCCAGGGAGGTCCTTGATTCTCCGGGCTTCCTCCGTACCCTCCATAATCTCTTTGTGACACGCTTCGATCTTCATGATAGAGATGCAATCGGCCAGGCTTGCTTTTGTAGTAGTAACTGCCTCGTACTCTATCACCTGTGATTTATCACCACCCTGTTCAACCTGGTTATATACCCTGTATTTAACAGAAACTGATCCATCCTTTGTCACTTTCGTTTTCCATTCTTCTTCTTGTGCATTTAAAGTCTGAGTGCAACAAAGGAAGAGCAGTACTACAAATATATGATGTGTGCTATTCATCACTGGCAACCTTAATCCATCTGATAACCGTTTGATCACCCAAAACTAATAAGTATTCTGTCTTATTAAGCACAATCTGCCCGGGATCATACAGAAAATACTGGAAGTCCCGGGCAACACTTTAACGGGTAAGATGCCACCTGTACATGAGATGTTACACATTCTCAGAAAAACACAATTGAAAATAGCATTAAAGAGGATCAGCGTTGATGGATAAGTTTTGCCTCTCCTTTTAAGATCCCCGCTTCCTTCCACAGAACCATAAAGAGGCCCTCCGGCAGTTGGGACAGATCCAGTTCTTGAATAAGGCTTCCCTGCAGTACCGGAATGTTCATGACTTCTCTTCCAGAGATGTCCACAAGAACCACCTGGCCATCACTTTTGGTCCGCTCTCCGAATTTAACCCTGCTCACATCACTGGCGGGATTGGGGTATATAACCATGGGGTTGAATATGCGCTCATTTCGGGGAATTCCCACACCATATGTATGCGGCTCAGCTGTAGCTTGCAGGATCGATCCACTTTCTCTGTCCTGAACAAATGCCACTACACTTAAATCTTCCACATCCTCCATATAGCTGGCATATTCCCAGGCAAACTCAATCTCAGATGTAGTTCCGGAACCCCAGTTGTTCCCCAGCAACTTGCCAGCTGGTGTGGGTAGTATATCCAGTACAACGTTTCGAAAGGATGAATCCTGATTCAACCAGTAATAGGAGCTAACCTCCTTCTCGATTACTACCACATAAAATTGAAGGAAGGAATCAAAATCCTTGTCCAGGCAAAGGATGGTGGCCTTACCTTTCAAGCTGTCTTCCCTGTAATCCACCGAAAGGAAGAGTTCAAAAACCGGCGTCTCCAGAGATGACTCTATAAGCATTTCTTCATTAATTTCCCCGGAAGGTGGCGTTAAATCAAAGCGATATGTCGAAGAAGCTCCTCCATTCAATACCGCATAGGGAACATCAGGCACTCCATAATTGAATGCCCTGGTGGAGGGAGGCAGAGGATTATTGGCATTCATAGGGTCCTCTTGTGGATAGGCCATGTGATAGTGCAGGTCGTAAACCAGCCCGGCATGCTCTACTGCAAAATCATTCACTTTGCTATCGGCAGCAAACATGGTCTCCCCCGAAGAATTGGTGAAATACTCCAGAACAGACCTTCTTAGATTCGCTTCGCCAATAAAGAAATTATTAAATGCGAACCCCTGGTTAAACCCTCCAGCGGTAATTTCCTGAGATCCACCTGTGGCAAGTGCTACTCTGAATTTCACATGAGGCTTCCCTACAAGCATACCTGCAGCATGCCTGGCTGTAACCCATCTTGTATCGGGCTCAAAGGGAGTAAGGCCCCATCCAAGGCCCCCGCCACCGGGCATATTATAGATGGTCGAGTCATTGTACCAGTGTAATCCGCTTCCTATGGAACCCACAGTTTTCCATCCATCGCTCAACTGATCCTGGTATTGCAGTACAGCTCCATCTCTTCCAGGCATAAAACTTTTCATCAGATCCATTTGAATAACCGGGCTGCTCATTGCAGAAAAATCAAAACAGGGGCTCCTCACCCAGGAATGCTCCAGGTATTCACCTGCTTGAAAAGGAAGGGAGGTATACCATGCCCTATCATTCTCTAAGGGCTCAAAACCAGTAAAATCAGGTACTCCCAGAACCCAGCTTTCAGACAGATCCTCTGATTCCACGCTCCAGCCTGATGGCATCTGATCAAAAGTTTCCATGTAGTCGACGTCCGACAAAACATGAACCTGAATGAGATCGATCCTCCTGCTTACTTCCCCCTGGCACCCTGCCTCACTTTCAGCATACAGGGTAAGGTCATATGCATCCAGGGACGAAAACGAGTAATCCAGAGAAAGCTCTGTGGGGTTCTTTCCAATGACATCCTGTACACCACCCCCCGAAGCGCTGATGGTCCAAAGGAGGGTATCAAGGTCGGAGTAATCAGAAACAGCAGTAACCAGAAATGCGATGCCCTGATTTTCAGTAAAGCAGTCTGTTTCCCATGTGAAATTTACCATTGGTCGATCGGCGAGCAGGGTATCAAGTGTATGCTGGGCAAGGCATCCTTCATGGGTAGTTGCACTCAAAACGATGGACCTGGGACCTGGGGTCGAATAGAAATGCTCCGGATTCTCCAGCTCACTCAGGTTTCCTGCTCCACTGGCCGGATCATCAAATTCCCAGCTCCAGCTTGCCACCGATTCTTTATGGCTGGTGAGGTTGGTAAAGGGCACCAAACTCCCCTCCTGAGCCAGGCAGATCAGATTTGGTTCAAAACTCAGCACGGGAACCAAGCCCGTATGTACACTTACGGCCAAATTAAACCTGCAGCCATTGGATGAAGCATAGTTCAATGATATATTATTTAAACCCGGCGGTACATCAGGAGCGCCCGGATTAAAAATGAAGCCATCAGCAAGGCTGCCAGAGACACCCGGTCCGCTGAATGTGAATGTGGCGAAGGGGTCCTCTGTACCTACTTCGGGTACTAAAGGATAGGGAAGGTCATTCTGACATACAGTGTCTGGCAGGTCTTGAATCCCCAGCAGATCTACTTCATACACTAAGAATTCTGTGGTAGCTTTTATTTCGATAGATTCCATCCCATAGGTATAGACAACCTCATATGCTCCGGCCAGCCCTCCAAATGTTATGGACGCTTCATTATCGGACAGGTCGGGATCTGTAATATGCCCCTCTATGACACTGGATGAACCTCTCCTGAATAGTTTAAAACTTCCGTAAAGATGATCCTTATTGCTGCCCCTCAGGGTATAGCTGGCCCCATCATCGCATACAGTGTCTATGGTGTCATTTCCGGAAAGCAGGTGTACGCTGGATTCACCAGAAAGCACATAGAGAGACTCCCTGTCCTGGCTCAGACATCCATACTCATTTTCATAGGTACAGGTAATCCGATGTGGCGAACCATCGGAGGTGGCTACAGCCGGATAAAATGTGGAACCAGAGACGCCCGTACCCTTAAAAGTACCCCCTGTAGGTGAGGACTTTAACTCAAATCCTGGATCCGTTTCAAGAAATGCCTTGCGATCTGCCACTATGGTAACAGGGGTGGGTTGATGCACTGTCACAGCAACTGAGCCATAGGAGCCACCCTTTCTACCTTTACTGTCTACTACAGATCCAATGGTAAATGTATTATCGCTTTCAGGGTGTAGGTAAAAAGGCTCCATCGACTCATAATTCTCAAGAACCAGGTATTCGCCCTCATCATCATTAATAACTACAGTATAGGGTGATAACCCTCCCCAGAACCAAATGCGGGCACCCACCGATTCTCCTCGACATATTTTGGTGTCGCCCAATGCACTTATAGATGCGAAGTAAGATTGTCCTAACAGATTGCTCTCCATCTGGAAAAGCAGGGCAATAACCAACAGACCAAGCAGTTTCCTTTTCACCATTATCCCCAATTCGGGCTTTTTTACAAACCTTCTACCTTTAGGATACGTATTTTGGGCTATAATGTTCGAAAGCAGATAAGATTACAACAGCTATATTCGGGCTACAAGAATCGGATTTATATCTAATTACCAGCTGGCTTTCGGTATCCAGGTAGTAATAATCGATATCTCCTTTCTTCTTGGTCAACTTTAAAACATATACCTCTGTTCCTTCCCACTCCTCCGTTCCTTCCAGTTCAAGCTGGTGCCTTTTTTCCTTATAGTTCCAGAGTTGTCCGTCAAAATCGCTCGATTCGATAAGTCCATCAGCTTCAGGACCAGTAATTTCAATGGGATCAGCAGAACCACTCATGGGATTGATCGACCAGGCAGTTTCACCATCATACGCCTGGATGATCTCGGAACCCTGAAATTCTAAAACAATCCTGATCTTAGCCGGTCTCTTACTTGCAATGCTGATAGGGGCCTCCATGCTCATGATCATAACTTTCCCTGTTGCCTGCATGGATTTAAATTTCACCATCTGCTCCTGTCCTACTACCTCAAAGTGCCCTTTCAAGGATCTCATCCAGGTCCTGCGCTTGAGTATATGAGAGAGCTATAAATACCCATACAATTGAAAGGAAGATGCTCTTTTTCATAATGCTCTTATAATGTGAATATGCAAAATACAACTTTAATCCTACACTTTGACTCACACGGGATCCCATAGGTAGGTCAATGATTATTTCTTAATCAGATTTGATTTTCAAACAAATCTGAGCTTATTCCCGTCGTATTTGCTAATTTACAAAATGATATAATCTTAGATACCATGAAAACCAAAATTGTCATCATCATCTTACTTACTATTTTACTGATCATTTTTGTTCTTCAGAATACAGAAATGGTCATTATTAATTTCTTTTTCTGGGATATTAGTATCCCCAGGGCCCTGCTTATTTTTGTTTGCTTTGCTATGGGGCTGGTTATTGGTTTACTTATCCCATCATCCCAACAAAAGAGTGCCGTAGAAACAGAAGAATAATAGCATAGTTTATCCATTTAGTCGTAAAACCATTTCACTTTAGGGAATGGAGGATCAACCATTTATCTTTTTTACCTGCCAGGTACCTGACATCATTTTTGAATAGTAGTTTCCGTAAAATTGCATGGTGCCAATTTCCATATCCCACAAACCAGAAATTTCATTTTCCTTAATTTCACCATGATAGTGAATCTCAGGGTGAGGTTTCGACTCATCAATTTTTAACTCATCTTTTTCAGTGTAAAAAAACATATATGGGTATTGCTTAACAAAACTTAAGGTATCCCCCATAATGAATCCAGTGACTTTTGCTATTTCAGGATTTTGATTGCTTTCAGAAGTATCAATGATTTCCCCGGTAATTTCGTCGTCCTCTTCCTCCTTAATTATCATTTCAAAACTCTTAGTTCTCCCCTCGCTTCCTTCTTCTGTCACAACAGTATATGTTCCTTTCCATTTTCCTGAAATTGGACTCATTGTATTTGGTTTTATTTGGTTCAAAATGCAACTTAAAAATAATTGGATTTAGATAAACTGTATTGGTCGGTTTTACTCGATAATTGTGTAATATATATCAAGTTTAGGTCGTAGCTGCTCGATTGGATGGTCGCTTGATGATAGAAGCAACATTCTGTAGGGGGCCTCATTCTGCAATTTCAGTAGTAATCCATAGCTTTTATCCCAAAAAAGACGATAATCTAGTATTAAATTAGTAATGTCTATGTCCGGAAAATTCTGCGTAGGAAGAACTGGACCTTCAACATAAATTTCATTATCCGTTGTAGCTGAGGGCTGAGTTGCCCATGTGACTGTTGATTCATCCCATCTGGTTGTTATTCGTTGAATAACGAAACCACTTTCTCCTTGATGCTGGTCTCCATAAGCTGAAGTAGTATTGAAATAAAGCGATAGTTTGGCACTGTCAATAGTTGCGTCATTAGGGATACTTGATAAGTCAAAATCAATTGCAGCCCTGTTTACGTTTAATATACCATCCTGAGTCCAGGCATAAAGATGAAGATTCTCTGAATCTCCGTAATTATTATTCGGCACAATTTTTCCGAAAAGTGCGTCTTTTCCGTTTTCACCATCAGGCTGCAGATTGACTACGTAATGTTCCTCCTCAGGATCATCCTTAACACAGGAGAAAACTATGAGAGTAATAATTATAGAACTAGCAATAATGTTGAGGGTTTTCATGAAAAAATATTTGGTACAATATATAAAAGCTCTTTGCATATCCATTATCGTATAGATGTAAATAATAGTGATGCGTTAACTTTTTATAATTCTTTGTAAGTAACAATAATACAATATAATATAAGCGTTCTTTGATTTTTTGATTTGATTTGATCTGTAGTTTTGCG
>JAOZUK010000378.1 GCA_029938715.1 Bacteroidales bacterium
GCACCCGGGATTCATAACTGTCAATTTCTCCATCCCCTGTACTGTCAAATCCAAACTGAATATCGTAGTCGTAGATAAGCTGTGTCATAAGGCTTGCAGAAAGAAACTCATTGATCTTGAATGTAAGCAACAGGTCCCATGTTACATCCACATACTGGGGATTGTCAAAATAGTTGGAGAACAGGTCAAACTTGGTATCAAGGTTCACATTTTTAAGTATCTCCTGCTTATAGGCAAACTTCACATATGCACCAAATTCCCCTCGTACTGTCTGGCCAGGATCCAGTCCATAGGATCCTGCAGCTGATAAATTCTCATCCATGACAAATGTAAACTTGGTGGAGAGAGGTGAAAGAAAAATCGAGATGTGCTTATTGGGTTTATAGTCCATACCCAATGCAAGATTCAAATATCCAGGGGACATAAAATCTGAGATTTTGATCCTGTCGTCCTCTCCGGGATTATCATAACCCTGTGCGAATTGGGTTCTGAATGAGAGAAGGGCGCTGTAAAACCACTTTTCACGGGCTTTATACCCAAATTTGGAGGAGAGTTCGATCTGGTCATCACTTTTCCTGGTTGGATCACTACCTGTTCTGATCAATCCAAATCCAAGTATCAGGTCATTATCCCAATTGAGTGTACCATCATCGAAATCTGCCGAAAGCTTAACCAGTGCATTACCCGACAGACTGTTGTCTCCGCCTGCTGCCCAGTTGGACAAAGAGAGTTGAGACAGGTTCAGGGAGGTAATTCCGCTGTACTTCCACAGGGTATCGGCGTCATTTGATGGTTGGGCAAATCCTGATAACGAAAGGGCAATTGCCAGTAAAATAAGTAGTGTTTTCTTCATTGTTGTAGGTATGTGATTTAGTTTTCTGCAAAGTTTTTAAACCGTTCCATATTCAGGAGTGTATTGTTGGTAAAGGCCGACTTCATAAACGGAGCCATAAAAGCCATAAGCCCCGTGAATTTAAATACACTTACGGTACGCCATAGGGTATTATCCCCGTCTTCTTCAAAGTAGTTATACATCTCATTGAAGACGCCGCGCGCCTTATAGGTACAGTGAAATTCATGAGGAAAGTTTCTCCGTGTAATGATCTCAGTCATTTCCAGATCCCCTTTTCGTGCTTCATAGACCATCCTGGAACGTGAACCCTCCTGGCCAGGTTCTCCACTCAACGCTTCAAAACTCTTGAGCCCCAATTGCCATTTAGAAAGGTTTTCAGTACTGTCAAACAAATCAATGACTTTAAGGCGTGGAAGATGTATGATAACTTCGGTTGTATATGTCATAAAAGGGTAGTTCAAAATCCATAATAAATCAAAGTTAAGAATGTTGAAAGGAACCTGAACCTGAACTCTATTTTTTTTTTGGTTGGGTGATTTTTTTGCTAAAAAACTCTAATTTCGGGTAGTGGAAATAAAGGAGCTATACAACAGCCTTAAGGAAGCTTATACTACCGAGAACCTCGGACTGATTTCAGGCCGCATCATTGACATGTTCAGAGATCATAAATATGATGCCTTGAGAGCTGTGCAAAAGGTGGTTAATGAGTATCTGCCTGTGGAAGAGGAGAAGATTAACAGGGTGTTTTCCCGGCTCATTATGATATACCATCCCGACCGGCTCAATCCATCGGTAATGGAGCTTGATAAAGCCTACAATAAGGGAGATTTCGAAACACTTTTTACCATGTCTCATATCCTTACTGTTCAGAACATGGAACCTGAATTGGTGACCGTAAGCTCCATTTTCACAGATGAAGATCTGGCAGAGGAGTTTGGCTGGGATGAGGGAGCCGACGGCTACTCCTATTTTATGGCAGAAGAGGACCCCCTGGAGGAGTTTGAAGAGGAGTCGGACTATGCGGGTCGTAGTTTTCTTACAGTACTTAAGCGAAGGGTGTATGGGAATCTGAATGTGGACTTTCCCATGTACCTGATTGAGGACCTGGAGGAGATAGAGATGGCCGACTATGAAATCGAATTCCTGGATGGAATTGGGGCATGCCGGCAAGCAAGGGCAGTGGACCTCTCCAATAACAACCTGACCGACCTAACAGAACTGGGAAACCTCAGGCAGATTGAAAGGCTCTATCTTTCAAATAACCATGTGGGGATGATTGATTCGTTGAGTAACCTCATCGTTTTGCAGGTGTTGGATATCTCTTACAACGACGTGGATGATCTTTCTCCTCTTTTCGAACTATCCCACTTAAGCTACCTCAATGTAATGGGAAACCGGATTCCCTCCTGGCAGCTTGAAAAGCTTCAGCTAAAAGGGATTACTGTTGTATATTAGTTGTTTGCCAGAAGCGCCTGGTCAATGTCTCTCTTTAAGTCATCCACATCTTCAATTCCTACCGAAAGCCTGATTAGTTCTTCTGCGATACCTTCAGCCTTACGCCCTTCAGAACCCAGGTGTCGATGAGAGGTGTGTGCTGGCGAGCAGCAAATGGTTTCAAGCCCCCCAAGACTCATGGAGGGTTTGATTAATTTCAGTCTTTTCTGAAATTCGATACCTCCCCATCCATCCACCTCAAATGAGAGCATCCCGCCGAAACCGGTCATTTGAGCTGTGGCAATTTCATGCCCTGGATGACCAGGTAACCCAGGATAATTGACCTGTTTTATTTTTGAATGAGTCTCGAGAAAATGAGCCAGTTCCATGGCATTGTTATTGATTCGCTCCACCCGTACATGAATGGTTTTGAGACTTCTCTCCAGCATATAGAGGGTCATGGCATTCAGGCTGCCTCCAAAATTCAGCCCGGTCTGGTAGATTTCATCCATGAGATCACTTTTCCCGGCCACTGCCCCGGCCAGAATATCGCTGTGCCCCCCCATATATTTGGTTGCACTATGCACCACAATATCGATACCCAGCAGGGCAGGCTGTTGGTTTACGGGGGATGCAAATGTATTGTCAATCACAGAAACCACCCCTGCATTCCTGGCCACCTCAGCCACTGCTTTAATGTCAGTAATGCTTAACAGGGGATTGGAAGGAGTTTCGATGTAAACCACCCGGGTATTGCTCTGAATACACTTTGCAATATCTTCGGCACGCTGACTTTCAGCCACACTGTAGGCTATCCCAAAGCGTTTAAACTCCCGGTCCAG
>JAOZUK010000032.1 GCA_029938715.1 Bacteroidales bacterium
GTTATGATGGGGCCATGCGTCACCTGGAGAGCTCCCTGAAGAACCTGCAGACCGATGTGATCGACCTGTGGCAGATCCACAACATAAAAGGTGGTGGAGATGAGGATATCGACTATATATTCTCCGATGAAGGATGCATGAAGGCACTTATTAAAGCTCAGGAGGAGGGAGTGGTCCGTTTCCTTGGGATTAGCGGACATGCCGATCCCGATCCCATGAAGGAGCTGGTGGATCGTTATCCGTTTGATGCTGTGCTGATGGCACTGAATGCAGCCGATAAGCACCACAACTCTTATATTGATAAGCTGTTGCCAACGACCGTTGAAAAGGAGATGGGGATTATTGGTATGAAAATCCCGGCCCGTGACCGGATCTTCTCCCATGGCGGAATCATCACCATGAAAGAGGCCATGAGTTACACCATGTCACTGCCTATCGGTACCATCATCGTAGGACTGGATAATATAGCCGAGCTGGAAGAGAATATCAGGATCACTCAGGAATTTGAGCTCCTTTCAGCAGATGAAATGCTGGCCATTGAGGAGAAGGTAAAACCACATCACGAACACCTTATGTTTTACAAGGGATTGTCTGACTGGCCAGAAGAGTGGTCGGGTAACAATGTCTGATCCTGCATTTAGATCAATTAATCTCCAATCATCAGGGTGCCTGAGAGCCACTCTCTATCTCTGCTTTCCAACCTGAAGAAGTAGAGTCCTTCGGTTAAACCATCGCGGTGAAAGATTATCTCATGTTCACCTATATTAAGATGTCCCAGGGGTTCTCTCCTCACCACCCGACCCTGACTGTCCATCAGAGTCAACCATATATTCTGACCTTTTTTCATGGAGAACTTAAGGGTCGCTGATTGGGAAATTGGATTGGGGTAGAACTCAACCCGATGAATGATTGAAGATTCAATCCCCACACCCAGAACCCTGACCGCTTCAGGTTCTGAGATATTTTGAGCCGAATCAGATGCATACAACCAGTACACCCCATTATCCAGCCCTGCAATTAAAATATTAGCCGCTGTTCTGGCGACAACCTCAACCGAATCCATCAAAACCTCACGAATGGAGGCCAGATCCTTTGAAGTATTTTCAGGAACCAGGTATACTACGCCCGCTTCAGAACTTACCACTTCAATCATGCCTTCCTGATAGATGGAATCAGTAGCTTCCAGTATGGGTGCCTCGGTATCATCTGGGGGATCATAGGCCTTGATCCTCATATCCAGTGTGGTAATTGAATGAGGAATTAATGTCACAAGCGAATCAACCACCTCCCCCTTTAACTCGCAATTTTCCAATTCAGAGGTGGAATAGACGGCCGACTCCTCGATTCGGTATCCTGGAATATCCATGTGCACAGTCAGATCATCAGTATCAGACCTGTTTATTAATACGGTTGTGGCGGAGTCGCCCGTAAGGCTAATGAAGGTCAAAGCTGCGCCATGGGAGCCAGTCAAAGAGTGATGGGTCATTTTCCAGCCAGGGTGAATAAAAGCCGAAAACTGCTTAAATGCATAGAACTCTTTTGTTTTGGTATAACCCTTCTGCGGATCGATCCACTGTGATTGGTCCCACGGAAAATCAAGCTGAACCAGTCCACCCTCATTCCAGATCAGGTCCCAGTATAAATAGGCCACCACCTGTTCGTCGAGGAATGATTTATAGATCAATCCGGCCAACGAAAACCAGTCTCCCCGTGAATACTCGGTCTGGAAATGAGGAACTTCGGGATGAAAGTCGCCCACCTTTGAAAAATCTTTAGATGCATAGGGATTGTTTTCATCCACCCCATGATAGAGATGGTGAGCAATGCCATCCAGTTTAGTAAGGTCGAGTGCGTTCACATAGTTTTCGACACTGTTATATCCAATTCCAACCGTTTCCGGCCCCAATACAGCGGGCTTCTGTACCCTTTGCATAAGCGTATCATAAACCTCGTTAAGGGCTTTGTCATATCCTGCAATGGTATCGCTGGAGCTAATGGTTTCCAGGGGATTGAACAGGCAGCTCTCCCAGGAAGCCGAGAAGTCGGGTTCATTCTGAATGCTTATGTATGTGGGAAATATTCCATGGGCACTATACTCGTCCAGCGAACCATTCCACCATTGTGCAAATCCGGCATAATCAAATTCAACTCCATCCGGACCGATGGAATACCTTAAGGATCCGCCATTCTTTCGATCCCCTGTATTTTTTAGGTATCCGGGGGGTCCCCATGAGGTAGAGAGCAGCGAGATGGGATGTCCGAGAGCAGACTCGGCTGCTACCATATACTCAGCCACCCTTTCGACCATGCCCGGGTCGTAATAGTAAGCATTCCTTACCCGTAAAATATCCAGGCTTAGTTCACCAAATATAGCCTGGTAGATCTCACTCTTATTGGGGTGTGCATTCAGCCAGTTTTCATAATAAGCCAGCGAGGCTCCAAATCCAATCACTGTCTGGTAGGTTTGGTCAGTGGCTATAGATAATTTGTAAGTTTCACCCGACTGTGCTAAAATCTGCTCTGTTCCCAGACATGTCAGGCCAAAGATAACCAGGGAGATCGTTGGAAAGTATTTGAAATTCATGTCTGCCTTCAAGATTTAAGAATGCCAAAGATAGGATAAATCATATTCTCCATTAATGTTGCCCAATCCTTTGAATTGATAAATATGTCTTCTATTTTTATTGCGTAAGGTATTTAGAGCCAATGGTAAAAAACAAAAGCGTTCCCGGCAAAAGCGTCCCGAAATTTTATGGATTAAGAATTTATCTTTCTTCAACCATCCTTTACTTCATGTTGGTGATACCCTTCCTGCTCTTTATAGGTTATCAGAGCTTCCCTGAATTTGCCGAAATGAAAAAAATGTTCACTAACGATTCAACAGCCCTGGCCGATTCCCTGGTAATAGCTCTTGATCCCTTTGGGGATATCAATGAACATGACATCGACAGCATTGTGAACAATGCCATTAAATCGGGAGAACGTTATGCGGAAGCCGATACAGCAATTTCAGATGACTCCGGGCTCCACTTTGAGGTAAGCAGACAGGGGGATCATATGGATTCTTTAAAGAAACGCAGAAACATCCCTAAATATTTTGCCATTCTCTTTATCCTCTTATTCGCGGGTTTCCTGGCGGGTTTTCTTTACAACATACGTTTTAAACGCTATTTCAAACTAAAGAGACAAAACCGGGAAATTCCGGAGAAGTTGCACCTCTTTTGCAAAAAACAGCTGTTAAATACACCCATTGTAAATAGTCTGATTCTTGTCTCACCTAACCTGCTGGTATTTCTATATGCACTGATATTTGTGATTGCCCCATCAAATTTCAAAGAAGAGTTTCAGCGACATATGTTCATCCAGCTTAATTATCTGTCTCTGGTAGCCTCAGTTCTGGAATTTTTGTTTGTCTACTACTGGCAAAAGCACAGGGTACATATCAGATACATCGATCACATTTACACCGAAGAGGAATTGAGGGTACAGGTATTTAAACGCAAAGGGGGAAAGATTCGGAACCGCTTCCTTGTAGCCAGTGGGATGACTACATTTCTTCCTCTGGTTATCGTAATGGTCTACCTGATCCTGAGCCTGACCACCATCAAAGAATTAAACCTGGATAGTCTATCAAAGGAACAGGGAGAACTTCTGCTGGGACCATGGAATGCGATTGTCAATTCTGCCCAGGAGACAATTCCCATTGAAAAATATGAAAAACTCTTCTACGTCAATGCCATAGACTCCATTGTAATGCTTGCAGGGATAGTAAATGGAATCCTGGTATCCTTTATCTACCTGTTATTGTTTATCAGATGGGCCAACCTGGATATAACCCGTCCGGTGAAGGAGCTTTTAGTAAATATTAAAAATACCACAGGAGGCGGAGAGGAGCGATATACCATTGTCCGCACCAATGATGAGATTGGTGAGCTGGCTGAAGGATACAATGAGATGACCAGCAAGATCCACACATATGTGGAGAGCATTTCAAAAATGAACCGGGAACTGGAAGGAAAGGTGAAGGAGCGAACCAGTGAGGTGGTGCAGCAAAAAGAGGAGATTGAAGCTCAAAAGGAGGAGATAGAGGCACAACTTGACATGGCCACCCTTCAGCGGGATACTATTTTGAGTCAGAAGGATCAGATTCTGGATAGCATTCGTTATGCCGAGCGGATTCAATCTGCCATTTTGCCGCCTGCCCACCATTTATCCGATTACCTGTCTGATCATTTTGTACTATTTAAGCCCAGGGATATCGTTAGTGGAGACTTTTACTGGACCAAACAACAGGATGATAAACTCCTGATTGCGGTTGCCGATTGCACAGGACATGGCGTTCCAGGAGCTTTCCTGAGTATGCTCGGGATCTCCGCAATGAACGAGATTATCAATCGGAACGAAGGACTCAGGGCCAACGAAATACTTGAAAGGCTCCGGGATTTTATGATTACTTCGCTTCATCAGACTGGTTCTAAAGGCGAATCCCAGGATGGCATTGAGATCGCCCTGTGTATCATCGATCCCAGGAATAAAACCCTGGAGTTTGCAGGAGCCAATCGACCGGTGTACCTGGTCAGTGGAGATTCCGTTCAACATATAAGGCCCGACAGGATGCCCATAGGTATCTATGACCATAAAGTACTACCCTTTTCCAGTCAAAAGATTAAAATAGAGAAGAATGATGCCCTCTACCTTTTCTCTGATGGCTTTGTGGATCAACTGGGCGGTCCGTTGCGAAAAACGTTCCGATCGAGAAAATTCAGAAATCTCCTGCTTGAGGTTCAGAATAAACCTATGGAAGATCAAAAACGTATCCTGAATGATACCCTGGAAGCCTGGCAGGGAGATGTGGAACAGATAGATGATATACTGGTGATCGGGATCAGGCTCTAATCCTATTTGTTCTAAGCATCTGTATTTATGTATTCGAAATCAAGTTTGGACATCCTTGACATCTCCTGACCCACTTCCAGCATATCCTCATCATCTTCTTCGTAAAGCCACTTAACCAGAATCTTCAAACTCAAATCATTTAGTACATTGAGTGCCTTAAATATGTCGAGAATGTATTTGGCCGACGTTGAATTAAAATATTCAAAGTTGAACTGGACAATAAGGTTGGAAGACCTTTCAGATCTGCTCATCCCAGATTGCTCTTTGGCATAACCATCCAGCCATTCTAAAATAGGCAAATAGAATTTACGTACATTCTCAGGCCGTGATTCACCGGAAAAATCAAATTGATTCGATTCTGGGTCTAGAATAACGCTTGGTGAATTAAATGTGGGTTCAATGACTAGCTTTTCCATGAGTTATTCGTTTATAGTAATTTGCATTTGAAAAAATGAATGTGTCTGATCCATAAGTGAGAAAGAGTACTGGATATCTTTCTCTGCTCGAAGGGCCATGGTGATCAACCCCAGGCCTGCTCCATTGTCATCCACCCCGGCTTCTTTATTAATCACATCCTCGTACAATGACTTCAGTGCTTCATTGTCAAGCTGGTTCACCCGATCAAGCTTAAATTTAAGATCCTCTACTACATCGTTGGTTACCAGGTTTCCCACTGTGACAATGAACTCTTTTCCCCGTTTCTTTATGGCAAGCACGGGTAACTTTTTCTTACTCCGGGCAGTTGTCTGATCGCGTGCAGCATACTTGTAAATATTATCAATAGACTCAACCACGGTCCCGTAAAGTCTTTTTTTGGCAGGCTTCTTCATGGCGTTGAACGCCTCTGACGACCGTAATTTATTAAGTATCATCTCCATGGTTGCAAAGGAGATAGGACCTTTAAAATCTACGATAACTTCAGCTTTTGCCATACAATTTAAAATCTCTGATATGCTGCTCTGTCAGATTGACAAAGTAATAAAAAAAAGTCTAATAAGATTGTAACCTCTTAAATTTGAATATATTCGTATTTAGCTTTGAGAAAGTGTGAAATATAGCAATAGAGTAATCCATGAGTGAAGCCATATTAAAAGCATTGATGCAACTTTTTGCGCTTATTGTTGATATTGATGCAATTCAGGAAATATCGGAAAAGGAGAAAGCCATTATCCGGTCCTTTCTTTCCCGCCAGCTTTCAAGTGAACTGGTGGAGAAATACATGGATATTTTTGATGAATACCTCCATATTTACCACCAGGATCACATCGAAAAGGGAAGCAAGAAGGGTAAAAAAAGAACCGCACTTACAGCGGTAAGGATCCTCTCCATTTGTGAAACCATCAACGAGGAACTGGAACAGAGACAGAAGGTTTATGTCATTTTCCAGATGATAGAGTATATTGCCTATGGGATTGAGATCCGTGAAACAGAACTTGATTTCCTGCAAACAGTAGCTTCGGCATTCAATATGGATGAGGATGAATACCAGGACATTCTGAGTTTCATCATCTACTCACTGAACGAAATTCCCCGTAAAGAGTCTGTACTGCTTATTAACAGCGACGAAGAATACAGTGTTCAGGGGGTACATCACCTCTGCTATACAAACCTTCAAGGGGAGATCTCGTTTTTAAATATTCCCAGTGTGAATACCTATGTCATGCGATATCATGGCAAAGAGGACCTTTTTCTCAACGGGCAGATCATTCATTCGGGATTAACTTATTCATTTGAACATGGTTCGTCCATCCGGGGCCAGAATATTGAAGCCATCTATTATACAGATGTGGCTGGAACCTTTTCAACTTCATCCATCTCAACAAAAATAACATTCCTGGCCAGGGATGTGGAGTTCCGTTTCAAAAACAGCGACAATGGAATTCATGGTTTCCAGCTATCGGAACAATCAGGGAAATTGGTTGGAATTATGGGGGGTAGCGGTGTGGGCAAATCAACATTGCTAAATGTACTTAACGGAAACCTCAGGCCTCAAAAAGGGGAGATACTGATTAATGGGTATAACCTGTATGAAGAAAAGGAAAAGCTGAATGGGGTGATCGGTTTTATTCCACAGGACGATCTGCTGCTGGAAGATCTTACAGTTGAGCAAAACCTCTATTACAATGCCAAATTATGCCTGGATGACTACGATGAGGATAAGATCCATCAAGTCGTCAAACAGGTATTGATCGATCTGGACCTCTATGAAATCCGTCACCTGAAGGTGGGAAAACCCCTGAACAAGGTGATCAGCGGTGGACAGCGAAAAAGAGTGAATATAGGCCTGGAGCTTATTCGTGAACCTTCTATCCTTTTTGTGGATGAACCCACTTCAGGGCTCTCTTCTGTGGACTCAGAAATGGTAATGAACCTGCTTAAGGAACAGGCCTTTAAGGGGAAACTGATTATTATAAATATCCATCAGCCTTCGTCGAACCTATACAAAATGTTCGACCGGATCATTTTCATGGATAAAGGAGGATACCAGATCTATTGCGGGAACCCTTCAGAAGCTGTGGTCTATTTTAAGACCAGAAGTAACCATGCCAATGCCAAAGAGGATCAGTGTGTAAAATGTGGAAATGTGGATCCCGACCAGGTGCTCCAGATTATTGAGGCCAAAATAGTCAATGAGTATGGGAAACTCTCACGAACCCGCAAGATAAGTCCCAAGGAGTGGTTTGAATATTTCAGGAACAGCAACTCACGTCGAACCATGCCGGAACCAGTAAAAGAAGAGCTGCCTGAGAACTTCTACAGTGTACCCAGCCTGTTTAAGCAGACAAAGATCTTCTTTACCAGAGATATTCTGTCCAAAATTACCAACCGGCAGTACATCCTGATCAGCCTCCTGGAGGCACCCCTTCTGGCAGTGATCATGGGTTATTTCACCAAGTACTTCAGCGGCACCACCGACAATCCGGCTGCCTATGTATTCCGTAACAATGTGAATCTGCCTGCTTTTCTGCTTATGAGTGTGATTGTGTTTCTTTTTCTTGGCTTAACCATTAGCTCGGAAGAGATCATCAAGGACCGAAAAATCATTCAACGCGAATCGTTCCTTAACTTAAGTCGTGGCAGTTACCTGAAAGCTAAAATCCTAATTATGTTTTTGATCTCTGCCTTTCAGTCAATTACCTATGTGCTGATCGGCAACCTGATCTTTGAAATTTATGGAATGGGATTCAGTTACTGGCTGGTCCTTTTCTCCACCGCCTGTTTTGCAAATCTGCTGGGCCTGAATATCTCTGCAGGTCTGAATTCAGTTGTCACCATCTACATACTGGTTCCACTGATGCTTATTCCCCAGATTCTGTTCTGTGGTGTCCTGGTTAAATTTGACAAGCTGCACAAAAGACTTACAAATTACGAGTATGTACCTGTCTTAGGCGACCTGATGACATCACGCTGGGCCTATGAAGCGCTAACTGTGGAGCAGTTTAAAAACAATAAATACCAGCAAATCTTTTATGATATCGATAAGAAGTGGAGCAATTCGGATTACCCTCAAGCATTTCTGATTCCCAAATTGAAGGATAAACTGAATGAGATTCAGGAGGATCTAATGGACAATTCAAATCCGGAAAAGGTAAGGGTTAATATAAATATCCTGCATGACCAGCTTCTCAATTTTACTCAAATGGTTCCCAAGATTAGCTTCAATACCGATCTCTATCTGGATCCCGGGTCCTTCAATGATTCAGTGGCCAATATGACCAGGTCCTATTTGAGTGAGCTTGATCCGATATTCCGACACAATAGGACCCAATTTAAAAGGCGCAAAAATGAGATGGAAAAAACACTCATTGACGAGATGGGGGCTGAGGCTTACACAAATTTCAGAAACAGGTATGATAACCTAAGACTTACAGAAATAGTGGTCAATCGGGATGTGCTTCACAAAGTGGAGCAAAAAGACGGTAAACTGATCAGAAAGTATCAACCCATTTACCAGGATCCTGGTTCAAGATATGGAAGGGCTCATCTATATGCCCCTTATAAGATGCTGGGGGGGCTTAAGATCGATACCCTCTGGTTTAATGTACTGGTTATCTGGGTGTCTGCCTTCTTCCTCTATTTGGCCTTATATTTTAATTTGCTCAGAAAGTTACTTACCAGGTTTGAGACCATTAAGTTTAAAAAGAGACAATCCTCCGAAATCCGATTGTAAAGGAGAGTATGTTGTTATTGATCAACAAAGGATCTTTATTGGTAACAGGAATTAAATCGGATTGATACTGGATCTCGGCAAAAAGGTGAAACTGATTTAGCCGGTATTCAAGTCCGGTTCCTAAAGTCAATCCCAAAATAGTACCATTTTGAGTCTTCAGCGGATAGGCTGACTCGGTTTCATAATTCAATAGAAAATCGAGACGGGGACCCAATAAGAAATAGGGAACCAGATGCTCCAGGTCAAAGCGATAACGGGCCAGGGTCGAAACTGAAATATAGGTGAATTTTGAAGTGAATTCATCTCCTTCATTGACCTCGATCCTGTCATCATCAGCATGATTTACAGTGATTGATTCGGTTGTGGTTTTACTCCCCTTATCCAGGTAAGCCAGATCCAGCTGAAAACTAAAATGCTCTCCTTTAAAGGCCTCCACAAAAAAAGCAGCTGCTACTCCTGTTACAGGCTCAGTATCCAGGGTAAAATCGAGATTAGTAAATTTCCAGCTCTGATTGGCTACCGAGACACCCGCTTTCAAACCAAAGCTGGCAGGAGCCTGTCCCTGCACCACAGGGGTGAAGGCGATCAGGAGCATCCATATGGGGTATATATACAGGTTCATTCCACTATAATTTTTTCCACTGTCACCATCTTTCCATAACTAAAACGGATGATATAAAGCCCGTTGCCAGTTTCCTTCAGATCCACTCCATATTCCAGATGGGGCAAACAGCCCTCAAAACGGGATTCTAATACTACCTGTCCCGATGCATTGTAAACCACCAGGGAGATATCCCCCTCCCACTCGTCAGGTAGCTCAAAGGTAAAGTGGCCGGGATTTGGATTGGGTGAAATTAAGATATGGGCGCCACTCTCTTTTTTTGCTGAGCCTTCCCCTGAATCAACCACCTTATTCAGTACCTGGTTATCTGGATCAACCTGGATACTGTCCACCGGATGTTTAAATTCAAACTGATAATTCTCCTCCCCGTTTTGATGGAACACACGAACTGTACTGTCCCCTCCAGGATAGTAAATTTTGTACTCCATTGACATCTTGAAAAGGGGAGTTAGCTCAGAGGATCCGGTCTGAACCGATTGCATATCAAGCATTCCGCCCTGCTGTTGCCAACTCACTGAGTAGACAGGATATCCGTAACCGAAATACCATTGATCAAAAAAGTCTTTAAAATCCATTCCTGAGGTCTCCTCCAGCACCTCCATGAAATCCAACCCGCTAGCCACCCCATTTCCGTAAGTTTCCAGAAAAGTGTTGAGCGTTCTGAAAAACAGGTCATCATCCTGAAGTTCGAACCGAATCATATGCAGCAATGCCATTCCTTTGTTATAGGAGAGGTTACCACTAAAGATCCGTGCATCGTTAAGGGCTTCCTGAGCCGGGATATATACCGAACCGTCGGGCTCCAACAATGCCCGGCCAAACCTGTAGGCTCGTTCACCATCTGCATATTCCGGAGCCAGGTTTTCTGTAGCCAGGTATCCAGCATAAGTGGCAAAACCTTCATTGATCCAGATGTCCTGCCAGGTAGCGCAGGTTACATGGTTCCCAAACCAGGAGTGACCCAGTTCATGTGCCACCAGATAAAAATCAAAGCTCCCCATTCCGGTCATGGTCTGATGTTCCATCCCCCCTCCCCAGGGCCAGAGGTAATGTCCGTATTTCTCATTCCGGAACGGGTAGGGACCAAACAGATCACAAAAAAGTTTCATCATGGGAATGGTGGTCTCAATTTGCTCCTGATAGGTATCCAGACATCCCGGAAGATCGTAGATGAAATTCTGGATAAACACTGGATTGGTAAATCCCGTTGGCAGGGCTTCAATGTTGTACTCTATATAGTCAGCCACCGCAATGGAGATGAGGTAATAGGCAATGGGGTAATTGGATCTCCATTGGTAACGTACCTTTCCATTGGGATAGTGGGTGGTGGCTGTGTGCAACCCATTGGAAACCCCCATCAATTCGTAATCGGTGGTAATAAATACATGCACCGAGTCGGCTTTATCTCCCAGGCTCTGCTTACATGGAAACCAGTCTTTTGCATAAAACGGCTCAGAGAGGGTAAAGGTAACCGGTATGTTCCAGTCTGAGTCTGTCTCTGTGACCATGCCTTCACCAGTTTGCCCACCATAAAAGACCTCTGTACTAATCAGGACCCCTGAATCAACAAGAGATGACAAAGCAATATAGAGCTGATCTCCGGCATGGGTGAAATTCATCTCATTTCCATCTACCTTAATCTTTTCAACCTCCAGGTTATGATGTAAATCGAATACCAGGGTATCGAGATGACCGTTTATCACCTCCACCAGGATGGTGACACTACCACCGATGCGATCGGAGCGGTTATCTGCTGTGACATCCAATCCGTAAAACTTCACATCGTACTCCTCCATCAGGGGATTTGAACTGAAATTTCGCGAAGCAAGGGTCGGGGATTGCACGATCCTGGCCTTTTCTCCTCTAAAATTGAACTGGGAATCTCCTTCAGAACCCAGAGTGGGGAGATCCTGAGCATAACCAAATACATGGCAAACTGTGGTGATAAACAGCAATGAGATCATTTTGTTAATACCCGCTGGTCTCATAATTCTTTGTAAGTTCTGAAAATTTTAACTTTGTTTCAACGAACTAAAATAAATATTTTATGCCGCGTATATTTAATCCCGTAGATATCAGTAAAGAGGAGAAGGAGGTCAGAAAAGACTATTTTGATCGCCATACCCCGTATGTCATTTGTGATGCATATGCCATTGAAGGAGAGAAGTTTGAAGTGAAAGTCCGACTGGGAAACGAATACAACCATCCGGACGATCCCGATCACCATATAAAATATGTGCAGTTATGGAACCGTGAGACCTTCCTTGCCGAAGCCCATTTTGCACCCGGCTCGCTAGGAAACAAACCTGAGCAAATGGAGGTGGATTTCTACATTGTACCCGGACCGGTATCCATGAACCTATCGGCCATGTCGGTCTGTACCAAACACGGACTCTGGCAGAGTGAATCGAAAGAGGTGACCGTAAAGAAGAGATAACTTGACCGGTCAGTCGAGCAGCTCCTCTACCTCCTCTATTTCACCGTAACCATCCACACCTACCCAGGAGACAAATGCGATTTTCCACTCCCCTTCAAGCTTCTCCAGGAACCTGACCTGTATACTATTAATCTCATGCGTATCCTCCCCATAATCTGAGGTCCACTTCTGATCGCAGACTACAAAGGCTGAACCGGGATGGATCTTCATCCGGTAGTTGTATTTTTCTACTGTGATGTGGAGTTCCGGATTCAGGTCATCTTCTGTTTCATCGCCCAGTAAATGCTTGCCAACCTCTTCCCAGCCTTCAAGGAAAACATAGCTGTCGGGGCCTGCTGTTAATCGCATATTTAACGAATCCTGCACATGCGTTGCGTAGACCGATTCGTAGTCTCTTTCCAGATATGCATCTGTTTCCTGGTTGATTACAGCAATAATGGCAGCCCGTTCCTTGTCCATGTCAATTTCCTGCTCACAACCTGTAACGCCTGTAAGGGCTATGGCCAGAATAAAAAGAATTGTGTACCTCATAATTAGAAAAATTAGATTAGTGATTAGTAAGGGCTAATGGAGCCCACCGTCCCGTAGATGCAAAATACAACAATGAAGTGTTAAAGTCAATTTATTGTTACATTTGCTGTCAGTGAAAAAACAGTTTGTCATATGGTTGTCACTGTTATGGATCAGCTTTTACGGGATCGCTGCAGAGCGTTCAAACCCGGTACCCGTCAACGGTATACTTGACCTTCGGAATGAAGTGGTTGATGACCAAACCTACATCAGCCTGAACGGGGAGTGGCGGTTTCACTGGCAGGAACTGATTGTCCCTGAGTCGGTCCACCCGATGATGGAAGAGGATCCCGGAATTGTGGTCAGGATCCCCTCCTTCTGGAACAGTTATGAAATAAATGGAGAGACCCTTCCGGGAAATGGGTACGGTACTTATCAACTCACTATAATCCTGCCTGAAAACCATCAAACTGCCCTCTGTTTTGACATTCCGGTATTTGATGTGGCCTATAAATTTTATCTAAATGATTTACTGGTCAACTTCAATGGCAGAGTAGGAACCTCACGCGAAGAGGAGGAACCCTGGTACGAACCTTACAGCTTTTGTTATAAACCAGATTCCGATACACTTAATCTTCTAATCCAGGTCTCCAATTTCCATCACAGAAGAGGTGGTTTCTGGAAATCCTTATATATGGGAGGACCAGAGAAAGTGCTGGGCAAAATGATGCACCGGAGAATGTATAACTACTCCACCATCGGGGTCCTGTTTTTCTTCTTCCTATTTTACCTTATTTTCTGGTTCGTCTCTAAATGGGATTACCTGATGCTTCTGTTTGCACTTACGGCTCTGGGGATCCTGGTTCGATCGGTGAACACAGGGCTCTATTTCTCCAACGCCTTTATAGAAACCCCATGGGCCTGGCAGATACGAATGGAATACCTGGGCTCTTACATGGCTTATATTTTCGGAGTATTATTTCTGAACCAGATTTTTCCGGCCAGGTATATGAAACCGGTGATCAGAGTGAATACCATCCTTTTTACAGGGGCTAGTATATCTCTCTTTATACTTCCGACACACCTTTTCAGCTATGAAATGTTGGTATTCCAACCAGCCCTTCTCCTGTTCCTGGTTCATTACCTGGTTAAAGGCTTCCTCGGAGCACTGAGGGGGAAGGTCATAGATGCCATCTTCTTTTGCTCACTTGGGCTCTTTATTTATGCCATGGTGAATGACATTCTACTGGCCAATAGTGCAGGGGCCATACATCACAACTATCTGACCCAGGTCTCCTTCCAGGTATTTATTTTTGCCATGTCGGTGCTGATCATCATGCAATGGTTGCGCAACTACAATACCCGTTTACAACTGGAATCCTCCCTTCGATTCAAAAACAAAGTGCTATCGGTGATCGCTCACGACTTAAAGAATCCGGTGGCCAGTGTGGCCCAGTTCTCCGAACTTCTGGCGGACAAACCCGATCTCGCCCGGAAGGATCACATCATCAACTCCTTAAAAGAGTCTTCTCAGGCTGCAGTCACCCTCCTGGACAACCTCCTTTACTGGGGCAGGAGTCAGTCCGATGAACTCGTTATTAAGGCGGTACCACTGGATATTGAAAAAATGATAAATGCTGTACAATCCCTCTATGCACATATGATCGGTCAGAAAGAGATAGATTTCAAGGTAGATATACCCCCCGGAATTTATGCATATGGAGATAAAGCACTTGTAAATATTGTGATTCGAAATCTTCTGTCCAATGCCATAAAATTTACCCCGAAGAGTGGATCCATTCAAATTAAGGTCTTTGAAGAGGGTGAATTTGTAAGATGTGAGATCATTGACAATGGTGTGGGTATCAAACCTGAGATCCTGGATGAGTTTGAAAAAAACGGAATGATGGGATCATCAACAGGTACTGATCACGAGGTAGGAACGGGACTGGGGCTGCAGCTTGTCAGGGATCTTGTAAATAAAAATGGTGGATCGTTACAAATAGAAAGTACACTGCAGAATGGCTCCACATTTTCATTTACAATTCCAAAATATAAATAAAATTGCCATGAGGATTATTAAGAAGAAGGCGGTAGAAGAAAAGGACAACAGGATCATCCTGATCAGGAAGGGTGAAGGTGCAGGCCAACAGATTGCAGATGATAGGCAACGAGCCTATCTTCAAGAGAGATTGAAAACCAAAAAAGAGGTTTCCATATTAAATCAATTCGATCCGCTGGTTATTGTAATAAGTATTGATTCGCTTGAGCAGCCGGAAGGCAGCAGGCTGGAAGGTGCCAGAAAAGCCGGATTTAATGTACATCCTGTTCTGAAAGACCAGGAGGTGGATTCGGTGGTGGTTATAAATGAAGGGGTGGAGCAGGCGGAGTGTATCGCTTTCGCTGAAGGGCTGGCTCTTTCAAATTACCAGTTTTTAAAATACCAAACCAGCGCCAGGTCGCTATCAAACAAGCTGGGGGAAATTGGGCTCATAGATAAAGGGCTTACAAACAAGGATGTGGTGAACCTCAATCACCTGGTTGAAGCAGTATATCTTACCAGGGACCTGGTGAATGAACCACTCTCCTACCTGACAGCTGTTCGACTTTCAGCTGAAATAGAGAAAATGGGAGCCGAAGCCGGATTTTCGGTAGAGGTCTTCAATAAGAAGAAGATAGAATCCTTAAAGATGGGTGGATTGCTGGCAGTCAATAAGGGCAGCCTGGATCCTCCCACATTTTCCATTCTCACCTGGAAGCCCGAAGGTGCGGTAAACAGTCATCCCATTGTGCTGGTGGGGAAAGGGGTAGTTTTTGATACTGGCGGACTTAGCCTGAAGCCCACACACGACTCCATGGATTATATGAAATGTGATATGGGTGGAGCCGCTGCGGTTGCCGGGGCCTTTTATTCAATTGCAAAAAACCAGCTCCCAGTGTGGGTCATAGGATTAATCCCGGCCACAGACAACAGGCCGGATGGAAATGCATATGTTCCAGGCGATGTGGTTACCATGTACAATGGAACCACAGTGGAAGTGCTTAATACAGATGCCGAAGGAAGAATGTTGCTGGCCGATGCCCTGAGCTATGCCGGACAATACGATCCTGAACTGATCATCGAACTCTCGACCCTTACAGGATCTGCCCAGATGGCCATCGATAAATACGGTATTGTGGGTATGGGGAATGCCCCTGGTGAAACCATGGAAGCCCTTAAGGAGAGTGGAGAGTATACTTCCGAAAAAATCGCCCAGTTTCCCTTCTGGGATGAGTATAAAGAACAGCTGAAGTCGGATGTGGCTGATCTGAAAAATATCGGGGGCAAATTTGCCGGAGCCATCACTGCAGGAAAGTTCCTGGAACACTTCACCAACTTCCCCTACATTCACCTGGATATTGCAGGGCCCTCCTTTAACAAGGCTCCATTCAATTACAGAGGCAAAGGAGGCAGTGGTGTGGGAGTCAGGATCCTCTACAACTACTTTCTCAGCAGGTCACAATAATAAATGAATCCATGAGTAAAAAAATAAAAATCGGAATTTCCCACGGGGATATCAATGGGATCGGTTACGAGGTAATCATAAAGACCCTGATGGACAAAAGGATCAGCGAAATATGTACCCCCATTGTTTTCGGATCACCAAAAGTGGCAGCCTATCACAAAAAAACACTGGATATAGAAAATATCTCCTTCACAGGGATCAACTCTCCCGAGGAGGCAAAAGGAAACAGAAACTATATCATAAACTGTGTGGATGAAAACATCAGGGTAGAGCTTGGAAAATCCACAGACAGTGCAGGAATCTCTTCATTCAAGGCACTCGATGCAGCGACAGTTGCACTTGCATCCGGAGCAATTGATGCCCTGGTCACGGGGCCTGTAAGCAAACAGAATATTCAGCATTCCAACTTCAATTACAACGGGCACACAGAGTACCTGCAAGCCCAATTCAGAGTCGATGAAGTAATGATGCTTATGGTCAGTGATTTGATGAAAGTGGGGCTTGTGGCTGGACATATACCAGTTTCAAAGTTATCCGCCTTCATTACAAAAGAGATGATCAAGGAAAAAATTGAGATCCTGGCCAATTCATTGCTGGAAGATTTTGGAATCAGGAATCCCACCATTGCTGTGCTGGGGCTAAATCCTCATGCGGGTGATGATGGTTTGTTGGGTAGTGAAGAGAATGAGGTGATTATCCCGGCCATTAATGAATCGAAAAAGGCCAATTTCTCAGTTTTCGGACCCTTTTCGGCTGATGGCTTCTTTGGATCGGGGCGGTTTACAAAGTTTGATGCTGTTCTTGCCATGTATCATGACCAGGGCCTGGCTCCTTTCAAAGCCCTAAGCATGGAAAATGGAGTCAACTTCACTGCCGGATTACCCGTGGTAAGGACCAGTCCCGCTCATGGGACTGCATTTGAACTGGCTGGAAAAAATGAGGCCTCTGCCGACTCATTCCGCAACGCCATCTATCTTGCCATTGATGCAGTTCGAAACAGGGAGCTACACAGGGAGATCTCAAACAATCCGCTCTCTCCGAGAACTACTCGTACAAACGGCAAAGATGAGTCGCTTGAAAACCTTGAATCAAACTCATAAGTCCCTGAGGGATAATAGTCCCCTGATTTTCAAACGCTGGTCGAATAAGTCATGGGCCGTAATGGCCACTCTTCATAAAGTGATTATCATCGGAACCCTTTGCTGCAGCTATAACCTTCTTGCACAGAAACCCCTGACCGATCGCACCGGTGCTGATTCCATAAGCCTGCGCATGGAGTTGGAAGAGGTGGAGGCGGTGGCAGAGTCTCCATCTGAACTGGAGGGTGTCTCCCTAAAACCCCTGGTTGTTGTCACATCCCAGGATGTTATTGCTGCGGGGCACTCCTCTCCTGAAGAGATGCTGGAGTATTTACCAGATCTTGATATCCGACAGCGTGGTAATCATGGAACCCAGGCTGACCTTTCCATCCAGGGTGGATCGTTTGATCAATCCATGGTCCTTCTGAACGGGATCAATCTCTCTGATCCACAAACTGGTCATTTTCATCTAAACCTGCCTGTTGACCTCTCTGCCATATCTCAGGCAAAAGTACTGTCTGGTTCCGCTTCCCGTCGATTTGGAACACAGGCTTTCACGGGGGCTGTTAATTTCGAAACAGACCCCCTGGACACCACCCATGTTCAGGCAGGAGTCCTGTTGGGTCAGTATAGATTCCATAAGGCTTTTCTGAATGCCAATGTAAGTGGGAAATACCTCTCCACCCTGGCCAGCATCAGTACATCGGGAAGCGATGGGTACAGAGATAATACCGATTTCCGAACCAACCACTTTTTTATCCATACAACCACGGGAATCAGGAATGTAAATGCCCACCTTATGTTCGGTCTGAATACCAGAAAGTTTGGAGCAAATTCATTTTATTCCCCCAGGTTTCAAGAGCAATATGAAGAGACCTCAACAGGTTTTACTGCATTCAAACTCCTCCTGCGAAAACCCCTGTCGTCCTACACCCTGAACACCTATTGCAGGATGAACAAGGATTACTTTATACTGGACAGGTCAAATCCTGCCTTCTATCAGAACGACCACCTGACCCAGGTTGCCGGTACCGATCTGATCGGGAAATTTTCCTCCCGGGCCGGAGTTACCCAGGCAGGAATCCTGTTCAGAAGAGAAACCATCCTAAGCACTTCTCTTGGAGAGCCATTGGAACCGCCGGATTCAATGGTGATTAAGGCCGGTATTGCCTACAGTCACCGATATTTCAGAAACCAGGTGAACCTGAATATTAATCACACCTATGAAGGGAGGTGGGTTTCCCTCGAAGGAGGATTTCTTCTCCACTTTAACTCAGACCTTGGATCGGAACCCACACTGATGCCAGGACTCGATGTGAGCTTCAGGTTATCTCAGAAAATGAATCTTTTTGCATCGCTGAACCGGTCCATGCGTATGCCTACCTTTACAGATCTCTTTTACCAGGGCCCCACAAACAATGGCAATCCCCTTCTGATCCCGGAAAGGGCCACCACAGCAGAACTGGGTATCACCAGAAAGGGTGTCGACATTCAATCCACTTTAAGCGGCTTTTACAGGCAGGGAAGAGATCTTATTGACTGGATATGGATGGAGGATGAAAAATGGCATACCATGAATCTAACAGAAATTGACGCGGCCGGCAGCAATTTCAGTGTGCAATATAATCCTGGAACTACTGTGAACAAAATGGTTTCACTGGAGCAATGGAAGTTTGCGTACACATTTACCTACCTTACAAAGGTCTCTGAAGAGGTTATTTCACGTTACCTGCTCGACAATCTGAGGCACAAAGTATCCATGGGTTCTCACCTGGCCATCTTTAGAAACTTCAACCTCTTTATAGGACTCTCTTTTCAAGACAGGAACGGAAGCTTTTTAAAGTACGATGTGGATTCTGATGTTTCACTGGAGCAACCTTACGAACCCTTTCTTCTGATGGATGTAAAATTGAGTTATTCATTCAAAAGAATTCACATATACCTGAAATCCAACAACCTGCTAAACACGCACTATTATGATGTTGGGAATGTGATCCAACCAGGCAGGTGGAATATGGCCGGAATTGAGTTCAGATGAGAATCAATTGTACTGGTAGACACTCTTCTGGTTGTAAACAAACTGGAACAGGTGATCTTCCATGGGAAAACAGAACATAAAGCATTCTGTATCTGTTTCCTGGGGGAAATATACAAATCCGCTTACTGCCTTCCCGGGAGGGATCTGGCACGGTCTGAAAATCTCCTGGTTGACAATCTCTTTCTCCTCCTCGATCATTGACATATTTGACTTTATCTCCTTATTCTGAGAAGTGTAATTCCTTGCTGTTCCCAGCGAATTGAAAATCCCATCGGCAATATAGGCCGGATTTTCTGTAGCTATAAAACCGGTGGTACCCACCAGGATACTCACTCCCGTCTGTACAATTCCAAAGATGGAGTTGACCCTCTTCTCTCCTAACTTCTCTTCAAGGGTTTCATCATACGCGTGTAATACCCGTTGGGGATGAAATGCCATCCTGGGCGGAAGCTTTGAGGTATCGGCCATTGAACTGTCCAACAGTACGTAATAGAACTCGGATGGATTGATGGAAAGGGCATCAGGCGTATGATTGACCACCACAAAATCAAACACCATTAACTCATCGAAGATCCCGTCAAATCCTAACTCCACTTCAATGCCCTCACTGCTGAGGGGAAGATATTCCCTGCCATTGGCAAAGTTTCCTTCGGGAGCATCAGGCTCAATAACGGTAACTTTTGTGGGTACCGCACAGGATGAGAGAACCAGAAGTATTAGGACCAGTTTAAGGAGTACCTTCATTTTCCAGGATCTTTGATACTCTATTTTAATCAAAAACCCTGCCGAAAATCGCTACCCGATCATCGACCTATACTGATCGGCTGGAATAAGGTCATCCAGTTGTGAAGGATCAGAAAGTTTTATCCGAACCATCCAGCCATCGCCAAATGGCTGGGTATTAACCAGCTCCGGGGTATCTTCCAATGCAGGATTCACCTCCATTACCTCGCCATCAACTGGCATATAAAGATCAGAAACAGTTTTTACAGCTTCAATGGTTCCAAATGTATCGCCTCTGGAGAAAACTTCACCTTCGGTTTCAATTTCGATGAAAACAACATCACCCAGTTCGCCCTGAGCAAAATCGGTCACTCCAATAACAATTTCGTCACCTTCCACACGGATCCATTCGTGCTCTTCGGTATATTTCAGATCATCAGGTACATTCATAATGAAAAGGTTAATAGGTTAATGGGTTAATAAGTTATTGGGTTATTGGATTATTCAAATGTAATGGTTTTGAATTTAATTTTTGACTGCTTTAAATCATATTTCTTCACTACAAGGTAAACGTCATACTAAATCCGGCGTGGTAGTTGGCATTGGGAAAACTATTGGATATATATGGGTTGGTTAATCTCTGATCGTAGAATGCCCTGAGGGAAAATTTATCACTTAACATATAGTCGGCCGATAGTTTCAGACTGAATATCCGTTGTCCGGCAGTAATTTCACTCCCCGAAATATCCTCCAGCTTCCGGATAACGGTACGGTTGTTCCGCATGGAGAGATCGGCCCGGACATTGAGGTCACTGCTTAACTCCCTGTTGTTGATGATCAGCTGGACCTCATTGAAACGATAGCCAAGACCCACAATAAATTCACCACTATTCACTTCATTCACCTGGGTATTGGCCATATTCATGGCAATGGTACGCGATCTGCGGTATTCTACTCGGGTCGTAAGGCTATTCTTCCAGTCCATGTTCAGATCTAACAGGGGACTAAAATTTTCATTTAAGCTCACCGTACTAACATTTTGTTCAACCATAAAGTTACCCTGCAGGTCCACAGCGATGGGAACTCCATTGATGGTATCAAAGGTATAATAAGGGTTGCTGATAAAGGAACCCACACTGTAAGTGGAACGGTAGGAATGGTTCATCACAATGGAGTTCACAAACTTTTGTAAAGCTTCAATTTTACCCAATCCATCGAAGCGAACCTGCCAGTTGGGGAGGATTTCAAGTATGGATCTGGTGGCCTTCAGCGGTACGGAATTGGGATCCTTGCCACTGTATGCAGCCAGGAAAGCAGGGATGATCACCTCCTGTGAGGTAGGGCCATAGCCCTCATAATAGCCGGCTGAATCCTCCAGAATGTTGCCCGATTTCTCCATGTAATCAGTGGCCAGCCGCTCAGAGATTATTTTCCGGTATTCCCCCTTTAGAAGCGAGAATGAACTGGAAGACTCCACATCTGCGTCGATATTTTCAAAGGCAGTCCTCATTGAGATATAGGACATGGAGAAATTCCCACTATAAACCTTGCCCCTGGCCGAATCGGGAGGCAATTCTCCGAAGATATTAGCGGTATAGTATTCCGAAAGAGTGGATGTAAACATCCGGTTTAAGTTCAGGTCAATTTTCAATCCGCTAAAGGGCTCAATATTGACCCTGGCTGTAAACCGTTCTGTATTATTCAGGCTGAATGGATCGTTCAGGTTCATATCGGTACTTAACCACCCTTTATTAAATGCATCTGCTGCAAAATACTCATCCTGCCAGCCTGCTAAAAACGGAAATCCCGGAGCAAGTTCTCCATTGTAAGTCTGCGTTCCAAGGAATTGCGTTTTCGGTACATATCCCGGCAAAAAGGTTCCGCCGCTCTTTGAATAGGTCACATTCAAGGTCCTGACACTCATTAAAATCCTTACTGAGGTCTCTGCAATGAAAATCAGCGGACTCTGTCCTTTCTCTACGGTCCCCACCACTTTGATAGTCGCACTCCGAATGGCATTCTCAGAGGTAACCATGATGCGGTTATCACCCAGAATCTCGGTAACCACTTCCACGGCCTGTCCGTTCTCATCGGAAACTTCAACCGTGATATTCTGAGTCTTCAGATTGTGTGAGACGTAACGTCCTCTTCCCTCCCTTAGATAGAGGTTTTCCTTGGTATACACCTTGGTTTTAGTCCTTTTCTCCGCATCCTGTGTTCGGCTCTTTGCATTTCTGTATTTAGCATTGATCTCCTTCAGATAGGACACTTTGTTATAGAGGTTCACAAGATTCAACTGACCATTCAGCTGAATGGTATTAGAGTTTTTAATGTTGTTACCCAGATTGATGGGCCCAAACAGCGGGTCGTCGGGTATGATCGGTCCCGCATCCCATCCATAGGTGCCTCCGTATCGTACATTGGCACTGGTCCAGTCCAGCAGCGGAATCTTATTAATGGGAATGGTGTAGGAGGCATTAAACTGATGGAAATAGCTGGTGGTACGGCCTCCTGCAAGAATGCTGCTCCAGAGCGAATCCTTGTATATGTCATAATTATCCATCCCCCTGTTCCACCTTCCTTCCGGTTCATCGATCCTTGCCATATTGGTGGATGAAAAGTCGAAACGAAGGTTCTTGGTGAGGTCGAATTTCAGATCAAAATAACGGTTCCACATAAAGTCCTTCCTAAAGGTAGGTTCCACTATAAATTCCGGATTATTGATGTTGCGCACCTGCTTTTCAAGATAATACCGGTCCATATCGGTTCTAAAGGAGACTCTTGACGGTGAGTAGTTAAAGTTCATATCCTTTATGAGCCTGAACCAGTCGTTGCTCAGCCACTTCACCGATTTAAAAGGTTGTACATTCTTTGGCCTTGTGGTAAAATTGTAACTGAGATTTGCCCTTACCTTACGGGTGTTATAGTAATCAATATTGGGGTTGTAGCTGGACATTTCGTTCATTGAAAAACTGGTGGACCAGTTCGAGAGTTTGTAAAACTGTTTTTTACTTCCTGCCTTATTCATTCGCACGTTGGTCACAGCAAAAGCTTTACGTTCCACCATATCTCTGGCATTTCTGATAATGGAGTCACGCTCTGCCTTTGTCTCAGCCTCATCAATGGCTTCTTTGAGAGGAATATCCGGATCCAGTGGATTGTACTCCGGATTGACAATGGCTTTTGAATAGCTCATAAAAATAGGAATGTTCACTCCACTTTCCTGCTTGAAGAATTTGCCCATCTGAAGATTCGACGAGAGGTTGTACTGTATGACTTGCTCCTGCTGGCGCTCCTGTACCTTCTGCTCGATGCTTCCGAATCCGGGCTGACTGGTATTCCCGGCAAAAGTCAGGTTACCAAAATCGGCAAGTTTGAGTGTGGCCCTTCCATTGGCAGCCCATCCTCCATTTTCATTAAAGTCGGTAAGGCGAAGTTCATTGAGCCAAACCTCCCCTGTCTTGGAGAATCCATCATCGGGTCCGTATGCATTATCACCGGCTTTGGGATTTCTAACTCCGATCATAATGGTTCTGATGCTACTCATGTTAGGGTTTCCGGAAACAGAAACCCGATTTCCTTTTTCATCATAGGTAGAGAAGACCGAGAGCGCAGTTATCTCGCTTTCCGGATCACTCATGGCCCTGTTCCTGGCCTGTTTCACCTCTTTAAACAGATCAAGTTCAAGCTCAAACTTATTCTCCTGGGGCCATACAATGGCCCGATCACTCTCACTGTCATTGTCGTACTTGCCCGGAGGGGTCAGTTTCAAAGGAACCTCATACTCATAATAGTTATCCTGGTAGTCAGACCCAAGCCTTATAAAGGCCACAAGCTCATCGTTTTCAAGTGCTGTACCGGGGACTGCCTCAGCGTGAGCCTCCATCCTGATTTTTTTGTACTGTCGCACATCCAGTTCGGTATTTTTATAAGCAGCCCTAGCGTCGCCATCAGCCAGATCAAGTACCTTCAACACAATGGACTGTTCATTCAGCTGCCTTAGCTGTGGCTGGGTGGGGTCGATCTGGCGTGAGAATCCAGGAGGCAATACATAGTTAACCGGCTCCTTACCCGCATTCTCCTCAATATTTACCGCCGAAATGGCCAGGGCACCATCGGTAGGCTCTTCACCGGTCCATGCCTCGCCTCCCTGTGTAAAGGGCAACTGATAGCGCCTCCACTCCTCCCTAACAAGATCAAGTCTCGCAAACCTGAGAATAGTGGTATCCTGAAATCCAGTCATGAACATCCGCATAAAACGGATGGTTTTGAAATCGGAGATATCTCCTACAGTTCCCTCGTAGTTAAAAATAGGAATCCGAAACTGGTACCAGGTCACATCTGCCTTTCTTCCGTTTTCATAAGTTACACGGTCCACCACCTTATCGATGATGTTGTTCCTCCCCACCTCCAGTTCGTTTTTATCGATATCCACACGGTATACAAAGTAACTCTCGCCCTCACTTACCGTATTATCCCTGTTAATGTCCTCTATATCGGGCAATGAGGTTCCCGATGTGGGATAGGACTCAGGATTATTAACATCACTGGGAGAATTTCCCTCATGGCTGTTATATTTTTTGTAACGGGCCAGGATATCGGCCTGTTGAGCATCATATACCGAACTGCGATAATAGCTGTAGTTGTCTGTTGAGGGATCTGAAAAAATCTCATCTCTGGCTGCCGGGTTCAATTGCCCGGTAGTTACCAGGTTCTCGATCTGATTCAGATAATCGTCAGGCTCAAGGGAAAAGAAGGAGACCTCATCGTTGGAATAGAGCGAGGAGAGACCGTCCAGACCCACATCCTGGAATCTCCGGGTTTCATCTCCAGCGCTGAATCCCTGTACAAGAGATTGGGTGAGAGGGATACGTCCCCATACCGTGGTATCCACTTTCTCAACCACCTCAGAAGTGGGCAGTCCATTTTCAAACATCTTCCGGGAGTCCTTTACCACGTCCTCGGAAATGTTACCCAGGTTGAAGTAAAGTTGCCCTCCCTTGTGATTGGGCATTTCAGCAAACGGATCCATCATCCAGAATTCGATAAACTCCACGTTTGATTGCTCAAAGTCGCTGGAGTAGATCTCACGCATCACACCTCCCCAGCGTTCTTCTGGCTTGAGCAGCTGACCATCCTGGTCAATATTTCTATAGTCGTAATTATAGGGCCCCCGTTCTGTGGGGTAGAAGGCCATGTTTAACACTGAGATCCTGGTGGGAACCCCGTTTGGATTCTCCTTATTTGGAAATATATCCTGCTCATAAATCTCGTATACATAGGCACTGGACTGAAGGTTGGGATTCGCCTTGATGTAATCGGGTGTGCGGGAGTCGTTATTCAGAAAGAGTGGATCGATATGGTACCATGCAAGTCGTGCCCTTCCATATCCATACCTCCTGTCATTGTTCAATTCTGCTTCGGGAAAGAAACCCCTGGGTGTACTGGCCAGTTTCCAGGAAGAGAACTGCTTCAGATCGATAGAAGTTTCACTGCCTTCAAAGTCATCTATATAAGCATTCCCCTCTTTTTCAATGGCCTTTGAGTGACCCGGAATTAGCTGTGCAAACTCTCCCACCACGGAGAAAGAGGAGGGAGCCTTGGTCTCCAGGCCTGGAAGTTTGTCAATAATATTTGTAACCCACTGCGTCTCCGTACTGTAGCTTCCGTTCAGACCCCAGATGGTATTGGAAATGGGTTCATCCCCTATGTTTACCTTCTGGGTAAGGGGCCTTTCGGTCAGATGCATGGCAGTGGCTCCCAGTGTGAAATTATCCGATATTTTATAATCCGCATGGGCGCCCACCAGCGTTTTGGTCTGGAAATTAAATAGAGACTGGTTCTCCAGTGATATCCTGATGGGTGTTCCCGATTCCATGATCCCCTGGTTGATAATGGTCACCCGGCCCATCATGTAGTCCACCGTATAATCCTGTCCTTCAATAAGTTCTCTCCCTCCCGCTGTTACCTTCACCGATCCCTGGGGCACATTCATGGCATTCAGCATTATCTCGGAGCTGTTGGAAGAGGAGTACTCTCCCTCTATGAGGAACTTGTTCTTTTCGGCAATCTGTTGAGCCTTGGTTTTGGTAGAATCGTATAGTTCCTGGTATACGTACTTCTCAATAGCAATTGCCGCTGCCTCCGCATCAAGGCTATCCTCAAAAATTTTCGCAAGGTCGGAACCGAACGGTTCAAGCAATGGGAAGAAAACCCTTCCATTAGACGGGTTAATGGTGATCCCTGGCATGTAGTCAAAGATTCCGTCGGGGTAGGGGTCCTTCTGGGAGTTCATGTTATCCAGGTTAAGCAGCCTGATCAGAATGGTCTTATCCAGATCCCCTCCGGGAAGATAGTTCACGGCATTTCCGGTCTTATCATCCCTGTATAATACATCCAGCTGAAAATCTTCCTGACTCAACTGGTATGCCCCCAATGCATATACGTTCTTCATCATCAGGTTCCATGTATAACTATTGGGAGTGAAGTTACTGGGCTTCATCAATTTGAGAATCAGGGAAGAGGGAGCACTGATCCCGCTGGACTGTGAAAGTTCTCCCACCTGAAAAGTCTGTCCCCGGTAGGTATACTCATAAGCCACAGCCAGTATCTCATCCGTATTCAGGGCTGTGTTCAGAGAGACATAACCCAGTTTATCATTGTAGGTGTATTCCCGAGTAGAAAGGAGCCTGGCATTTTCAATTTTTTCAAAATCAATCCCCAGCACCAACCCTGCATCTTCAAGTGTACCAGTTACATTTTTGATCTCCCTGATGTCAGAATAGGTGGTGGTCAGCTCCTCGTAGGCATTGTTCAGGGCATTTCTTGGAAAGTTACCCACCTGGCTGGGATTTCTTTCAAAGATGATTGATTTGGGGTCAGGCTCCCCCAGGTCGTTGACTGCCACAATGTTCCTTGCGTCATTAAAATTTGTCGTTTTATTAGTCACCCACACTTCCATGCGGTTGATGGAGACCTCTGAGGTAATGATAGGCAGCCTGGACAGGGCTCTGTTGTAGTTATCCCGGAAATACTCCGAAAGGAAGAAATGCTTATTGGCATCATAGTCATCTACCGTAACCGAATACTCCTGAAGTTGTGCTCCACCCTCCACGTTGATCACCGAGGATTCACCCCGCTGCTGTGAAAAAACGCTGGTCAGGGTGAGTTTTCCAAACTGTAATTCTGTTTTCAGCCCAAAAAGACTCTGGCTCCCACTGATGAGTGATCCAGGGAGGGGCATGCTCACATTCCCGGCTTCAATCTTTTTGATAATTTCATCCTCTTTTCCTGAGTATTCCAGTTTTGTTTGATTCTCAAAATCGAAAGTGGCTTCTGTGTTGTAACTGATGTCCATGGCCATCTTATCACCGATGGAACCGGCCACGTTCATAATGATCTTCTCATCAAAGGTGAAGGAGGGAACACTCCTCAGGTTCTCACTGATGTTGGGATTATCCTGTTTGGAAAGATTAAATCCAAAAATGAGTTCTGCACTTCCCGATGGGACAATGTTGATGGTATTGGATCCAAAAAGCTTATCAAATGCTTCCCCCCCCACATTAATAGGTGGAATGAATGAGAGTTGTTGCTCCAGAGAAGATCCACTGGATTTCAGACGCCAGTATTCATTTACCTGTTGCCTGAATTCATATCGCTGGTACTCATCGGCTGTCATCAGGGTGGGCGTCCTGTAATTCCATCTCCCTATGGTTTCGGAAAACACATACTGTTTGGTTACCGGGTCATAAACCACATTGGAACTGATGTTGGAAGGGTTATTAAGGTAGAGTGGAGATTTAAAGCCTGACGTAGATAAGGGATATGAACCCTTGTCAGAAAACGGGTAATGTAAAGTTGAATCCTGTGCATTTACGCTTAAAGCTAGCAGGAATCCTGTGATGATCAGGGATATATGATTATACCAACGGCTCACTACATAAACTTCAAGGCAGCCTTCACTACCTCCTCCACGGAAAGTTCGGGCTGCTCTGATAAAATTCGGGTCAGGATCTTCTCCACAGTTCTCTTTGGAAAGCCCAGTGCCACTAAAGCAGATAACGCTTCATCACGACTTGTATTGTCCTGCGAAAAGAATAATTCATCAATTCCGGCACCTCTCCCGACTTTATCTTTAAGATCGATAATGATCCGTTGCGCTGATTTTGCTCCAATCCCCTTGATTCCTTGTAAAACTGCTACATTACCAGACAGAATTGCCTGGGTAATTTCATCGGAAGTAAGGGAGGAGATGATCAATCTGGCTGTATTGGCTCCTACCCCCGAAACCGAGATAAGCAATCGAAATATTTCCCGCTCCGATCTGGTGCTAAACCCGTAAAGCAGCTGTGCATCCTCCCTGACCACAAAATGGAGATAGATACGTCCACCGGGCTGATTGCTTATATTGCTGTAAGTTAAAACTGAAATATGAATATAGTAGGCTAGATGTCCGGTGCTGACCACCAGGTGCGCAGGAGATTTTTCTACAAATTCCCCCTCGATAAACTCATACATACCAATCGATTTTGGTATGCTAAGATAGTAAAATCGAGGAGAAGAAAAGCCTCCTTAGGACAGGATGCTAGAGTGTTTTCTTAAACTCGGTTTCTTCATAAGCCTCAACCATATCACCTACCTTGATATCGTTGAAATTCTCTATGTTAAGTCCACACTCCAATCCGGTTACCACCTCTTTGGCATCATCCTTAAAACGCTTCAGTGAACCCAGCTCTCCGCTGTATACCACAATCCCATCCCTGATAAGGCGAACTTTGGAATTACGTCTGATTTTGCCTTCCCTTACCATGCATCCGGCAATGGTTCCCACTTTGGTGATCTTGAAGGCCTCAAGTACCTCAAGGGTGGCAATGATCTCTTCCCTGATCTCGGGTGAAAGCATCCCCTCCATGGCCGCTTTGATCTCTTCAATGGCATCATAAATAATGGAGTAGAGCCGGATATCGATTTGCTCTTTTTCTGCCAGTCTCCTGGCGCTCAGTGAAGGTCTCACCTGGAAGCCAATTACAATGGCATTTGATGCAGCAGCCAACAAAATATCCGATTCAGAGATCTCTCCCACCGCCTTATGCTTGATGTTTATCTGGATCTCTTCTGTACTTAACTTAATCAATGAGTCGGAGAGTGCCTCAATGGACCCGTCCACATCCCCTTTCACAATCACATTCAACTCCTGGAAATTACCAATGGCAATCCGACGTCCAATCTCATCCAGAGTAATGTGTTTGGTGGTGCGCAGCTCCTGTTCACGCTGTAACTGCTCACGTTTGTTTGCAATCTCTTTGGCCTCCTTATCGGTATCCATCACATTGAAGTTCTCGCCAGCCTGTGGCGCTCCATTTAAACCCAGTATAAGTGTGGGTGTAGATGGTCCAGCCTCTTTAATCTTTTTCCCCCTTTCATCAAACATGGCTTTCACATGACCAAAATACTGACCGGCCAATACCACGTCCCCTAATCTCAGCGTACCCGATTCCACCAGGATAGTGGCAATGTTTCCCCGCCCTTTATCCAGGGTTGATTCGATGATGGTACCACGGGCTCCTTTGTCCGGATTAGCCTGTAATTCCAGTAATTCAGCTTCTAACAGCACCTTTTCAAGCAACTCTTCAATATTGATGTTCCCCTTGGCTGAAATCTCCTGTGACTGATACTTTCCGCCCCAATCTTCAACCATGTAGTTCATGGTGGCCAGTTCTTCCTTTATCTTCTCCGGATTTGCTGCAGGAAGATCAATCTTATTGATGGCAAATACCATAGGGACTCCGGCTGCTGCCGCATGATTGATGGCTTCGACAGTCTGAGGTTTTACACCATCATCGGCTGCAACCACGATAATGGCCACATCTGTAATCTGGGCTCCCCTGGCACGCATGGCAGTAAACGCTTCGTGACCGGGGGTATCCAGGAAGGTAATCCGTCGACCATCTTCCAGTTTCACTCCATAGGCTCCGATATGCTGCGTGATCCCTCCTGCTTCACCTGCTACCACATTGGCATTCCTAACCGTATCCAGCAATTTTGTCTTACCGTGGTCCACGTGACCCATGACTGTTACAATGGGAGGTCTGGGTTGCAGATCGTCGGGATCATCCTCTTCATCTTTAATAGACTCAACCACATCCACACTCACAAACTCTATCTTGTAGGAAAACTCATCCGCCACCATTGCCATGGTCTCTGCATCCAGTCGCTGATTGATTGAAACCAGTAGTCCAAGGTTCATACAGGTGGAAATTACTTGGGTGGCCTGAACATCCATCATGCTGGCCAGCTCATTGACAGAGACAAATTCTGTTACCTGCAACACATTTTTCTTCTGCTCGGCATGTTTACTCTCTACCTGCAACTTAGCCTGAACTGCATCACGTTTTTCTCGCCTGTACTTTGATGTTTTTGATTTGGATCCTTTATTTGTAAGTTTGGCCAGAGTATCCTTTATCTGCTTCTGAACATCCTCTTCGTTTACCTCAGGCCTGGCTAAACGCCTCCTTTTCTTGCCTCCTTTTTCAGGCCGGGCACCAGATTTATTCTGTTTGGCAATATCCACACGTCCAGTCTCTTTGGAAATGCGCTTTCTTTTCTTCTTTTGATCAAGCTGCAGCTCCTTGTCCTTACTGGAAGCAACTGGTTTCTTTTTAGGCACCCGCTTTTCCGGTAGATCTATTTTGCCAACCACAGTTGGACCAGTCAGCTTTTCAACTCTTGTGGGAATCAGGTTGCTCTCCTCCTCCTTCTCTTCAACTTCCGGAGCTTTTTCCACAGGGGGTATCTTATCTTCAGTCACTTTCAATTCAGCTTTTACTGTCGATTCTGCAGAAACCTCAACTACTGTATCGGCCACCTCCGCGGTAACTTGAGCACTTGCCTTTTCGGCTACAACCTCTTCAGAAACCTCCTCTTTTGTCTTTTGACGTTTTTTGTCTTTCGGCTCACTTCCTTTGGTTGTGACTTTCGACTTCTTGGTGGGGCGGGTCTTCTGATTCATCGACTCCAGGTCGATTTTCCCTACCACTTTCGGTCCACCTTCAGCAGCAGTTTCCTCTTCTTCCTTCTTCGGGGCCTTTTCCTTCTTAACAGTCTTAGGCTTAGCTTCAATGGCTTCCGGAGCAACCTCCTTTTCTACAGGTTTAACTGCTTCAGGGGAGGGTGTCACCTGAATCTTTTCCTCCACTACCACAGGGGCTACAGTCTCCTCTTTGGGGATCACCGTTTCCACAAACACTGCTGTGTTATCTGTAATGAGCAGTTCCTCACCCTCTTCAGGTTCTACTTCCCCGGATTCATCCTCCATGTTAAGGGATTCCTGTCTCACCCTGAAATTCTTCAGGGTAAGCTTCTCCGACTCCTTCTTTACGCTCAGGTCACTGCTGTATTCGTCCAGCAGTAGATCATACAGTTCCGGATCCACCTTGCTGTTGGGATTAGAATCGATTTCATGACCCTTCTTGCCCAAAAACTCAACAATCGTGGTGATCCCCACGTTGAGTTCCCGTGCAGCCTTACTAAGTCTAGTTGCCTTTCTTTCAGCCATATGGTTCTATTCAAATTCTGCTTTTAGCACATTGACCAGTTCTTTTATGGTCTCCTCCTCAAGGTCTGTTCTTTTAACCAGGTCCTCAACACTCAAATTAAGTACCGATTTAGCCGTATCGCATCCGATGGCCTTTAATTCATCCAGCACCCAGCTTTCGATTTCATCAGCAAATTCCTCCAGATTCACATCCTCATCGTCTTCATTAGATTCGCGATACACATCGATTTCATAACCAGATAACTGGCTAGCCAATTTTATATTTAACCCACCCTTTCCAATGGCCAGGGAGACCTCTTTTGGCTGGAGATAGACCTCAGCCCGCATATCTTCCTCATTTAATTTAATGGAGGTAATTTTGGCCGGACTAAGTGACCGGGTAATAAATAGCTGGGTATTGTTGGTGAAGTTAATCACATCGATATTTTCATTCTTTAACTCCCTCACGATCCCATGGATCCTGGATCCTTTCATACCAACGCATGCTCCAACCGGATCAATTCTTTCATCATATGACTCCACTGCCACCTTGGCCCTTTCACCAGGTACCCTTACGATTTTCTTGATGGTAATCAGTCCGTCGAAAATCTCAGGAACCTCAAGCTCAAAGAGTCGCTCCAGGAATATTGGAGATGTTCTTGAAAGGATGATCAATGGATTGGCGTTCCGCATATCCACCTTCACAACCACTGCCCTGATGGTATCTCCCTTGCGAAAATAATCGGAGGGTATCTGTTCCGTTTTGGGTAAAATAAGTTCATTCCCTTCGTCGTCAAGAATCAATATCTCCCTCTTCCAAACCTGGTATACCTCGCCGGTAACCACATCCCCGATGCGATCCTTATACTTGTTGTAGAGATGGTTTTTCTCCAGCTCCATGATCCTGGCTGAAAGATTCTGACGAAGGGCCAGAATGGCACGCCTTCCAAAATCGCCAAGCTTCACCTCATCGGTTACATCTTCGCCCACTTCATAGTCTTCATCTATCTCTTTGGCCTTGCTCAGAGGAATCTGAATGGCAGAATCCTCTAATTCATTGTCCTCAACAACCGCACGGTTTCTCCAAATCTCAAAGTCCCCTTTGTCGATGTTAATGATGATATCGAAATTCTCATCAGTCCCATATTTTTTTAGAAGCATGCCCCTGAATACATCTTCAAGCACACTCATCATGGTCACCCGATCAATGTTCTTAAGGTCCTTAAATTCGGAAAATGTCTCTATCAGATTTAGGTTTTCCATTGTTTACTCTATTGAATCAATTAAATGATATTATTGCCTTAACTGTTTTTACCTCTTCAAACTCAATTTCTTGTTCGTCGCCTTTTCCCTTCAAAGTGAATCCCTTTTCGGTTACCGATTGTAATTTACCGGTGGCCCTGGTCCCATCATTGAATAGAACGTCTAAAGGATGACCCAAATTCTTCTCATACTGTTGCTTCACCTTAAGCGATGTGCTCAGCCCGGGCGAAGAAACCTCAAGTGAATAGTCTTCCTCATCCCGGTCCATGGTTTCATTTAAGAAACGACTGATCTGTACACACTCATCGATGGAGATCCCATTGGGCCGATCCACATGAACACGGATGGAATTGCCCGCTTTTACGGCCACCTCCACCACGAACATATCGGTCCCCCTGATGTGCTGCTCTAACAACTCTGCAATCGTCTCGCTGTTTATCATTTTTTCACGTAATAAAATAGGGGACCACAAGCCCCCTAAGAATCACACCCTCCTAACGACAGCGCAAAAGTACAAATAATCACTTAATTAACAAAAAACAGCGCTTTTTTTCCAGTATGACTATTTTTCTATATTTTGAAGGTGTAGAATTCTCAATACATTGACTTATATCCTTTAGCGTATTCCCTGCTGATGCCGTTACTGCCTTACAACGATACTTCAGAGGTAAAACAAGATGATACATCAACAGATTCTTATTATACCTTTTTACGATGTGCTCAATTATGCATCAAAAACATGTGTTTTCATGCATACAATAACCTTAGATTTTCTTAACTTTTCTTAGCCTTCGAGGCAGAGTCTCGAGGAATTCTATGATTAAATCAATAACTACTTGATTATGAGCTTGTCCAGCAATTTTTTAAAAGTTCTTTTTATCATTAGTTTACTCTGTATTATTAATAGCATTGGTAGAAGCGAAAACAGCAATCCCAATTTCCGACATAATTCAGAAGATATCAGTGATGGTAAAGTTGGGAAATATACCTTCTATGTTGAGTATGACAGGATCTTTACTTCGCATGAGAATCTGTTGTACAATTTTTGGATAACACACTCTAAGATGAGTAACGATGGGAAGAAGGTCTTTCTTTTTGGAAACGACCGAATCTCTGAAGTCGGGTGTAAACGCGCCATATTAATGAATGTTGATGGCTCTGGTATTGAAGAGATAAATCTGGAATATGCAGATTGTGATCCGATTCTTAAATCTTTTGATATCAACTACGACGGAAGCAGAGTTTTTATGGCAGAGCAGAATCAATTGGTCAAGTATGAAGATCAACAAACCCAGTATGTGTTTAATTCAGAGGAAACACCCAATGAAAAATTGGGTGTTGTTAGTCAAATATTATGTGATTACAGTGGAGAAAATATATACATCCGGGATTTCCAGTCAGGAGTTTTTCGAACCTCGCATCAAAATCCTACCGCTGCCGAACATATAATAAAGCCTACTAGCGTATTACCCAGTGGTGATACAGTTTCACGTTTTGACGGACCGATGTCTATAACAGCTGGCGCTGATAAATTTCTGTTTTTTGTTACCGCTTTTGTAGGGCAGCAGCACCTGGTAAAAGAGTTGTTTATGCGGACTGGTTCGAACTTTTATCAGATGGCCAAAGATAATTATGGCACATTGGTATCAGCAATTAGTGGGGATGGCAAGGTAATCGTTTACAGAGATAGTGATGGACTTGTTATTGCTCAAAGCGAACATACAGGAGGTGAACGAGTCTACTTAAAAAACAGACTTGATGGCATTATTTCATTAGATTTATCCTACGATGGCTCAAAATTGCTGTACAACGATGCCTACCTGGTAAATACCGATGGATCGGATGCTGTGCAGATTAATAATTTGAGCACCGTCAATCTATGTTTAAGTGATTCGGGCAATATGGTGGGGTTTCATTCCTCGTATCGCGAGTCAGGCAAATCGGAATCCTGTTACTATGTGGGTTACATGAACGAGTTTGGGAGGGTACCCAATGCTCCAACCATTGAGAATATCTCTCTGAGTACTCCCATTGAAAGCAATGAAACCAAAAGCTATATTACGGTTACCGCAGAAATGAACGATCGGGATGGCTTAGGGGATATAGAAAGTTTAGAGAGTTGTCTGATTGATGAAGATGGTCTTTATAGCACTCTCATTACATTGAATGATGGTGGATGGGGTGGTGATGATGTGGCAGGCGATAGTTTCTATAAAGGAAATATGTGGTTTGATAATTATGATTCTGTGACCATTCGTGTCCAGGCAATGGACAAATCAGGTAAAGTTACCATAGCCCATGCAGGATTTCGCATCTATCCCAGTACCATAGATATAGAAGAGGCAAATCAACCTCAAACTTATTCACTTTTTTACGAACCCCTGAACCAGCAATTGAATATTCAGTTTGAAAAAATACAGCCCCACGTGCGCTTGTCTCTTTTCAATAC
>JAOZUK010000379.1 GCA_029938715.1 Bacteroidales bacterium
ACCTTGTCGTAAAGTTCGGTATTGAAAATGATGTCGCGGACGTCGTTCAGACTGATCACTCCCACCAGGTCCAGTTCGTCATTGATGACCGGAAACAAGTTGCGTTTGGATTTGGAGACTGCCTTCACCAGGTCACCCAGGCTTCCATCCATATGGACCTGGCGGCAATCGTTTTCCAGCACATCGTTTACAGTGATCATGCCCAGCACGGTCTTGTCCTTGTGATGGGTCATCAGTTCCCCCCTCTGTGCAAGCCTTTTGGTGTAAATGGATTGTCGCTCGAATCCGAGGATGGTCACATAGGAAATGGTGGCTGTAATGATCAGAGGAATAAACAGGGTGTAACCCCCGGTGATCTCTGCAATAAGGAAGATGGCCGTCAGCGGCGCATGCATCACTCCCGACATCACCCCAGCCATACCCATCAGCGCAAAATTGTTTTCCGATACCCCGGCCGGAGTAAACAAATTCAGTGCCTTTGCCAGAGAAATACCGCTCATGCCTCCCACAAAAAGTGCAGGTGCAAAGATGCCACCCACTCCACCACTGCCTGTGGTAAGCGCCATGGCAATCACCTTGAAGACCACCAGCATCAGGAAGAAAATCACAATAAATGAAGGATTGTTGTGAATCATTCCTTCAAAGAGGGTTCCGTTAAATAGTTCTGAAGATTGACCGGTCAGTAAGGTTTTCAGCGTTGAATATCCCTCTCCAAAAAGGTGAGGCATCATAAAAATCAGGGCACATAGAAGAAGTCCCCCAATAAGCAGCCTTGTAAAGGTATTCTTAATGCGTCCAAGGGTCTTTTCGGTCCAGAGATTCATCCGGGTGAAATAGAGGGAGACCAGTCCGGTAAATATACCAAGCAGAATGTAGAAAGGCAGGTTGTTGAGGGCGAAGGGTTCACTGATGGTAAATGAAAAGACCACCTGTTCGCCCAGGAAGAAGTAGGAGACGGTTGCGGCTGTGACCGACGCGATCAGCAGGGGTACGATGGACCAGGTGGTCAGATCGAGCATTAACACCTCAAAAGCGAAGATCAGTGCAGCGATGGGTGCCTTAAAGATTCCGGCAATGGCGCCGGCAGCGCCGCAACCCACCAGCAACACCACGGTCTTGTAGTTGAGCCTGAGGATTCTACCAATGTTAGACCCAATTGAAGATCCGGTAAGCACAATGGGAGCCTCCAGTCCCACCGATCCTCCCAATCCCACCGTTATGGAACTGGCTATCATGGACGACCAGGTGTTGTGTGGTTTCAGGTGCCCTTTTCGCTTGGAGATGGAGAAGAGGATCTTGCTTACTCCATGCCCTATATCCTGCTTCAGCAGGTATTTCACAAACACCACTGCAATAAATATTCCCCCAAGGGGTAAAAGAAAAGAGAGATCGGAAGAGTGATCGCCCAGAAGCATCGATTTGGACCGGCTTTCCACAAAGTGAGTCAGGTTCTTCAGCAATATGGCAGCACCACCCGACAACAATCCGATGATCAGGCTCAGGGCCAGGATCACCCGTCGCTGATTCATGTGACGGATGACATCCAGCAGACGCCTTTCAATATGGCGGATTTTCTTCATGAAACTGTAAATGTACAGGGAAAAAGGACCTTGGTCAAAAAAAAAACAAATGTAGGAGAAAAGCTGCAATTACAAGCAGAAACATTTTTTAACTGCCAACGTATAGTTAGTTTTGACCTATTTTCTGATAAACAATCACATGAGTCGGGTATTCCAGCTCTTTTTTCTCTTCACCGGACTGCTTTTTTGTGAGCCTTCCCTGTGGTCGCAGGATACCATTTCACTCACCGAAGGCGAGCTTTATGCCCATATGCTGGGTTCTGCTAGCAGCAGCTCAGTAATTGCACTTACTCCTGAACTGTTCTTGGTGGCCTATGACGACAGAAGCAGTGAAAAGGGGATTCTAAAACTGGGCGGGATCTATAGCGATACGGTGATCATGTTTGAGGATTCTGTGGACTTTGTACCCTATATGGGTGTGGAGAAGGTATGTTTATCCAGGCTCTCCCCATCCCGGTTTATCATTTCATTTACCCTGGACGGCAAGATTTTTTTAAGAGCCGGTGAGGTGATCGATGAGGCCCTGATCGAATTGGGAGGGCTACATACCATTAAGTCTGGTGCGGTTAATGATTTTTCGCAGGTCTCTTTTTCGGAAGACCTCTTTATAACAGCCTACGGCGAAACCGATTCCGGAGAGGGGAAGTGTACCCTTGGCACCGTTACCGAAGATCTGGAAGTAACCATCGATTCTTCCTATATATTTGCAGCTACAGGTCTCACCGACAGCACCTTCTTTTCCATTGATACCCTCTCTAAAACCAGGTTTGTGATTTCCTATGGGAACGGGAAGGGAGAGTCGGTCCTGGCCTCCATGGATGAGGCACGGGTATTGTCTTTTGGGAATCCTACTACCTTCACCACCAATCAGATTCATAACCTGAATGTACTTGGGATCACAGAAAGAAAGTTTGCACTTGTATATGACGATGATGTGGAGGGAGTGAGGAAAGGTGCCGTTATACTTGGGACCATCAGCAGTACGGGTCAATTATCATACACAGATAAGCTCTTCTTTGATGATAAGAAGCCCTCGGGAATTTCTGTAACCAAGCTCACCTCTTACGAATTTATTATCTCCTATAACGGGGGATGGGACGACTGGCATGGCTATGTGATCAGGGCCACGGTGCTGGGTGATACCGTGATATTTAGCGACAATACCATGTTTAATCCCGAACCTCCCTCCAACAGCCTTAGCCCCCTGACCAGCCTTAACAACAGAGATTTTATGGTCATCTACCTGAACAGGAATACATTTAAAGGGTACGCCAGGGTGGGAAGCACCAACCAATTCAGAGATGCCACCCTCATTGAGAAGATTACCGGCCCCTCATTCAGCCTCTATCCCAATCCTGCCAGGGATCTTATTTATCTTCAGTGGGACGGCCCGCAGAGCTCGGTAGGGGTAAGGATCATGGATTTAAATGGCAGAACTTTGCTGTCAAAGGAGGTCAATGATTCCAGCATCACGCTCCATGTGGGCAACTACCCAAAAGGAATCTATCTGATACAATTAAGCGACGGAACTTCAGTAGTTACCA
>JAOZUK010000380.1 GCA_029938715.1 Bacteroidales bacterium
GCCTCTTGCAGATCAGCTTTGGTTTCCATTGTGTACTTTGCTTTCTCGAACAGGACTCTGTAATCCTGGGGTTCCTGGAAGGCCAGGGAAGATATGCTTGTGGCCAGGAGAAGCACCAACAGTAAAAGAAGTTTTGTTTTCATGATCGTTTCCGGATTTGTTTAAGCATTTTACTGTACAAACCTAGGTGAACCATATGTCGCCATTGTCAGCGAAAAGTAAAAGAATGTCACCAATAGTAACTATTGCACGAAGCGATACCCTCCTCCGTATACCGTAAGGATATGCCGGGGATGGTTGGGATCAATTTCGATTTTCTTTCTAAGTTTCAGAATATGATTGTCGATGGTCCTCGTGGTCGGATACTTCTCATAACCCCATATTTTATCCAGCAGGTCGTCCCGGGATACCACTTTGCCATCGTGTCCGATTAAATAGCGTAAAACATCCACCTCCAGGGATGTTAGGCCGATCTCCTTACCCTTCCGGATGATTTTGAATTGCCCGAAATCAATTTTCAGGGTTTCCAGCTGAATCACCTCCGCCACTGACTCACCACCACGATTTTCCCTGCGGAGGTGTGCCTTAACCCTGGCCAGAAGTTCCCGGATGCTAAATGGTTTCGAAATGTAATCATCTGCACCTATTTCAAGGCCAATCACTTTATCTATCTCATCTCCTTTGGCAGTGAGCATTACGATGGGGATATCCATCTTATTTTGGCGCAGCTCCTTACAGATCTCCAATCCATTCATTCCCGGCAACATGATGTCGAGCAGAATCAGGTCGGGCTTTTCTTTCAAAGCTTTTGCCAGCCCTTCCTTTCCGTCAAGGGCATAATCCACTTCATACCCTTCATCCGCCAGATTCAGGATCAAGCCTTTAACCAGGTCTTCCTGGTCTTCAATAATCAGGATCTTTTCTTTCATATTAGTCCTCCTTTTCAGGATTATGTGGAATCAATATGGAAAAAACACTACCCTGTCCGGGGGTGCTTTCAACTTCAATCTGCCATGCATGTGCATCGACTACATGCTTAACAAGGGTTAGTCCCAATCCGCTTCCCCTGGCCTCAAAATCAGTAGTGCTTTTCACCCGGTAAAAGCGGTTGAATATATTTGACAGCTCATTGGGTGGGATTCCAATCCCTTTGTCAGCTACCACCAGACAAATCGCCTCAGGAGTATCTTCTAATCTCACTTCCATTTTCTTGGTTTCCTTTGAGAATTTTATGGCATTGCTGAACAGGTTGATCAGGATTCCTTCCACGGCCTCCCGGTCAAACAATACTGCCGGGAGATCCCGGTCGATTTTCTCTTCAATACGGAACCCTTTTTTTACAAAGTGGTAGCGGTACGAATCCAGGGTGTCCCTGACAACTTCGGCCAGGTTTCCGGGTTTTAGGTCGAACTCCTTCCTCCCCATTTCAATTTTGGAGAAATCCAGAATGTTATTGATCATATAGGTAAGGCGCTCACTCTCCTTGGTAATGATTTGTAATCCCTCTTTGCGGTCCGCTTCAGCCAGGTTTTCTTTGAGCAGCAAAGTTTCCCCGTAAAGACGGATCAGGCTTAAGGGGGTCTTCAGCTCATGTGAAACATTGTGTACAAATTCTGTTTGGAGAAGCATGGAGTTCCTTTCCCGGCTGATATCGTGCAGCAGCACAAAAACGCCAAAAAACATGAGTATGATGATAAGAACAATCAGCATAATGTAGATAGCCATCTGGATTTTTACGTCCGATTCGAGTTTTTCAAATCCCGGCTGGATAGCAATGAGGGTCCATGGAAATGGAACAGTACTGAATTCCAGGGTGAGAGACTCGTCAGGTATTGGTGCGCCCTCAACAATGGAGAGCTCTGTATTATTGGGGTGAACCAGCAGCAATTCCAATCCTGTTTCTTCCGTCAAATCAGCCAGCAGGGGTGGCATCATCCTGGAGATCACCGTGTCCAGGTTCCAGCGAATGCCTCCAAAATACAGCCTGTCCGTATCAGGGATTCGCATCTCTTTGAAACTCACCAGGTATTGGGCATCACCGGTCTGCATATAAGTCCTCCTGATCTCAACGGTTTTGTTAAGCTCTGAAAACCAAGATCTTTCTTTGATCGCCGGGATTACAAAGTCGCCCAGAAACTGATTGAATTTCAGGATTCTTTCAAACCGGGAGACTTCTGATTCAGTTTCAATATTCAGAATGGATTCATACGTTGCCTTAAAAAAGAAATAGGAAGAGGAGCTGATCAGCCAGTTTCCGTCCCTTATCAGGTGGTAGCTTGCAAGCAAAGAATCATGGCCAAAAACTTCCTCCCTGGTGAGGGTTCCGATGGTGTGAAGCTGAAGGGGTGCAGAAATGCCATAGGGGTGACCTCCCATATTTCCTGTCTGACTGTATTCATTTTTGAGCAATTGATAATACCGGATAGCCTGCTGGTAATTTTGACCAGCCATGTTGGACCGGGCCAGACCTTCAATGGCCAGGGCTTCTTGTTGAGCTGTTTCAGCCACACCCAGACCCGCCAGGTAATGCTCAGCGGCATTCGAATAATTCTGTCTGGCAAGTTCTTCTGCCTCTGCCCTGCCCATATATGAGCTGTAATCAGACTTCCAGCTTCTATTGAAAGTTAATGAATAAGGATCCCTGTCTTCAGTAGTTTCAGGATATACAATCTGAAATTCCTGATCAATAAGAAATATACCAGGGTTTGTATCGATGAGCTCAAGGCTGTCACCCCTTAGTATGCTGCTGAAATATTCAGCATTCAAGCGTCTATTTTCTATTTCAATGAATTGTGCCTCCAGATGATCCAGGGCAGATCGTCCGGAGAGCCAGAGATTGGATTCCAATAGATTCCGGGTCGTTGTTTGCCGTTTCGAAAAGGTGTCAATGCTTACAACCACTACAAAAAGAAGCGGTAACATAAAGGCGGCTACAAAGAAGACAACTCCTCTTTTCCTGCGTAGTACGCTTGGAAACAGCTTCATCCTTTTTTGCTCGATCTGAACGAATAGTTTAACAACACTATGGTAAGAATTTCTGCCCGGTCAATTGTCAAGGAATTGTAATTTATCCCGGTGTATCGTAAAATTATGACATAATGCTGTTAATAGCAATATTTTCA
>JAOZUK010000137.1 GCA_029938715.1 Bacteroidales bacterium
AATCCTTGGGCTTATTAAGAACCACATATACCTTGTTCTCATTGCGGAGCCGCTCCCCATTGTAACGAACCTCATCGGTATGCTTTACTTTGGTTCCCAGAACAGTGGTGGTGACTCCATTGACCGAAATCACCCCTGCTGTAATCAGATCATCGGCCTCCCGTCTGGAGCAGATGCCCGAAGCGGCAATATACTTGTTCAGGCGGACCAGGTCATCATTAGCCATTCCCTTTTTTCCTGCTGAAGGTTTTGCGGGTCTTTTTCCCACTGAAGATTTTGCAGGCCCCTTCTTTGCTGAAGATTTTGCGGGTCCCTTCCTTGATGTGGGTTTTGCGGGTCCCTTCCTTGCTGGTTTTAATGAATCCTCTCCGGCTGATTTGTCCTGAAATGGTTTCTCCCCAAATTTCCGGCTACCCCCCTCAAGTTTTGCCCTTTGGACTTCCCTTTTTTTAGGTGGGGTTTTTCCACCTTGCCGGTCGCTCATATTCAGATTCTTAATAAGTGTTAAAGGGTACAAAGATACAGCTAAATAAGATACATTCTTGGAATAATAATTCTAACTTTGGTACCGGTTTAAAAATCAGGCATTTGTTCCACGTTTAAGAGATCTAAAGATGAGTCTAGTAATTTCAATATCAGGGATCAGGGGGACCATAGGCGGGTCTCCTGGAGAAGGTTTAACACCCATTGATACCGTCCAGTTTTCATCGGCATATGCTTCCTGGCTAATGGCGAAATCTGGCAAGGATCAACCCACCGTTGTACTGGGGCGTGATGCACGTATTTCAGGTCCCATGGTAGAGATGCTTGTTACGGCCACCCTTTCGGCCATGGGAGTGCATACCATTCAGCTTGGATTGGCCACCACTCCCACGGTGGAGTTGGCAGTTACCCATTTGAAGGCAGATGGGGGTATTATCCTCACAGCCAGCCACAATCCCGCCCAATGGAATGCCCTGAAACTGCTCAATGGCGACGGTGAGTTCCTTTCAGCCAAAGATGGAGAAGTCATTCTGGAAAAAGCCAGATCCAACGATTATAACTATGCCGATGTAAAAGAATTAGGTCACATTAAACCTTTGGGTGGAATGGATGTCAAACACATCGAACAGGTCTTAAATATGGACCTGGTGGATGTTGAAAAAATTAAAGCTAAAAAATTCAGGGTGGCCATCGATTGTGTGAATTCTGTAGGAGGAGTGGTATTACCGCAATTACTAAATATGTTGGGGGTAGAGGATGTCTTTGAATTATACTGCGAACCCACCGGGGATTTTCCGCATAACCCGGAACCGCTGCCCGAACACCTGACTGATATTTCGGATGCCATGATTCGTGAAAAGGCCGATGTGGGTTTTGTGGTGGATCCCGATGTGGACAGGCTGGCTATTGTGTGCGAAGATGGCACAATGTTTGGGGAGGAATATACACTTGTGGCAGTATCTGATTACATCCTATCTAAGACACCTGGAAATACAGCATCCAACCTATCTTCCACCAGGGCTCTGCGCGATGTAACCGAGGGATATGGTCAATCCTATTTCCCGTCAGCAGTGGGTGAAGTAAATGTGGTGGATGTGATGAAAGCGCAGAATTGCGTGATTGGTGGTGAAGGCAACGGTGGAATCATCTACCCTGGACTTCATTATGGACGGGATGCCCTGGTTGGTATTGCCCTGTTTCTTACTCACCTGGCAGAAAGTGGATTGAGCTGCAGTGAGCTCAGGAAGTGTTATCCAGACTACTATATTTCAAAAAATAAAATCACACTTCCTGAAGATGCAGATGCAGACAAGTTGCTTGCCGCTTTTGAGAAAGAGTATGCCCATATGGAGGTAAATAGAGTGGATGGAGTGAAGGTAGATATGCCAGAGGGTTGGGTCCACCTGAGGAAATCCAACACGGAACCTATTATCAGACTCTATGCAGAGGCCAATAGTCCGGAGGAGGCAGAGCGCATTGCAGGAGAGGCTATGAAATCAATTGATAAATTGTTATAACAGATTATAGATTAAAGAGCATGAAGAAAAGAACACTTTTAGCCATAATCATCCCAACGGTTTCCATTGCAGCACTGATACTCTATTCGGTACTTTCAGGCAAGGATAAGGAGGTTGTGCTGGAAACGGAAGTTCAATTTGGACAATTCAATATTGCAGTGATGATCACAGGGGAGCTACAGGCCATTCGTGAAACAGAGATCAAGGCCCCATCCTCTTTACGCAGTCGCAATCTGCGCATTCACAGGGTAAAAATCCAGGATCTGATTCCTGAGGGTACCGTGGTGGATTCGGGCGACTGGGTGGCCACACTGGACCGTTCAGAAGCAGATAATTCGTTGAAAGATATACTGGATAACCTGGAGAAACAGGAGTCTGAGTATATGAGAACCAAGCTGGATACCACCATGCAGCTCAGGCAATTGAGAGACGATCTGATCAATCTCAACTTTGCCATGGAGGAGGCTGAAATAGCATTGGAACAATCACAGTTTGAGCCTCCTGCTACCATCAGGCAGGCTGAGATTACCCTGGAAAAGGCCAAAAGAGCCCATGACCAGGCCAGTCAAAACTATGGGCTGAAGGTGAGGCAGGCTGAAGCCGAGATTAGAGAGGCCGAAATTAATCTGGCCCGGGACCGCAGAAGCAAGACTGAAATGGAGGCGGTTCTGAAACAGTTCGACATTATGGCCCCGGCTTCCGGTATGGTAATCTATAAGAAGGACTGGAGCGGTCAGAAACGCACTGCCGGATCGGAGATCAATACCTGGGATCTGGCTGTTGCCACACTTCCCGACCTGTCGGCTATGATCTCTATGACCTATGTGAACGAGATTGATATCAGCAAGCTTAGTGAGGGGCAACTTGTAAAGATAGGGGTAGATGCATTCCCCGAAAAGAGGTTTTCCGGTGAGGTCATTGAGGTGGCCAATATTGGCCAGCAATTGCCCAATACCGATGCCAAGGTGTTTGAAGTTCGCATTGCACTGAACGAGAGGGACACCATTCTCCGACCTTCTATGACCACCAGCAATGAGGTTATAACCAATGTGCTGGACAGCGTTCTGTTTGTGCCCCTTGAGGCTGTTCATGCCAATGACAGTCTTACCTTCGTATACGCTCGGGGAGGAAAGAAGCAGATTGTGGTGCTGGGTGAATCCAATGAAAACAACATCATCGTGGAAATGGGATTGAACAAAGGGGATAAGCTCTATCTTTCCATTCCATCAGATCCCGAATCCATGGAGTATACGGGCCTGGCTTTAATTGAGGAGATCCAGAAGAGAAAGGCAGAAGAGAAAAAAAGGCGTGAGGAGGCCCAGGAGAGGATGAAGCAGCAGCAACAAAAGGCTCCCAACTTTCAGGGCAGGGGTGGACAGGTAAGAAAAAGCCAAGGATAGCGCCATGGAAAGATATTTTCATGATGTCGTTATTGCCATTGAATCCATCCTGGCAAACCAGATGCGGAGTATGCTGACCGCGTTGGGTATTATTTTTGGAGTGGCAGCAGTAATCGCTATGCTGGCCATTGGAAAAGGAGCCCAACAGGAGATTTTGGAACAGATCAAAATGGTGGGTGTAAATAACATCATTATCACGCCCATTGTAGAGAGTAATGGTGGTGATTCAGAAGAGGGCGGTGAGAAGCAGGCTAAGAAGTTCTCACCCGGGCTTACCCTGGAAGATGTGGAAGCCATCGAGGAGGTTCTCCCCACTGTGAACATGGCCTCGCCTGAAATCACACTGAGCAGTTATGTCATACAGGGAGGAAAAAGAGCCACGGCCAAGCTCCTGGGAATCTCAGGCGAATATTTCGAAATATTCAATCTACCCATCCAGGAAGGGGTGCCATTCAATGAATACCAGGAGGAGAATGGTATTCCTGTATGCGTAATTGGTGCCAATATTAAGAACAAGTTTTTCAGCAAGGAGAATCCCATTGGCAAGTACATTAAGTTTGACAAGGTCTGGCTTAAAGTGGTGGGCGTTTTGGAAAGGAATGATGTGAGTTTGACAAGGTTCGAAAACATCGGGGTAAATGTGATGAATGATAACATTTATGTTCCCGTAAAAACCATGTTAATGCGGTTTCAAAATCGTGCCCTTGTAGCTTCCAGAATAAAGGGGAGTGAAGGAATGATCTTTGGTATGGGATTTGCCATGAGCTTCAACGCCGGACAAAATAGCGAATCCAATTACCATCAGCTTGACCGGATTATTGTGCAGGTAAAGGATTCTGAAGAGTTGTCTCCATCCACAGAGTTGCTGGCCAGGTTATTAATGAGGCGTCACGAGAAGGTGAAAGATTTTGAGATTACTGTACCCGAGCTTTTATTAAAACAGGAGCAACGAACCAAGGATGTTTTTAACGTTGTGCTGGGAGCCATAGCTAGCATCTCCTTACTTGTGGGAGGCATCGGAATCATGAACATCATGTATGCCACAGTGATGGAGCGCATCAAGGAGATTGGAACCAGGCTGGCCATTGGGGCACAAAAGAAGGATATTGTGGTCCAGTTTCTTTCTGAAGCAGTCTTGATCAGTGTAATCGGAGGGGTGATTGGGGTGATCATCGGGATTGTCTCTTCCTGGCTGATTACCAAGTTTGCTGATATAGCCACAATTGTGACGCCCATCAGTGTAGTTATCTCATTTGTTGTTTCCGCATCGGTGGGGGTAATATTTGGATACTCTCCCGCTAAAAGGGCTTCTGAAAAGGATCCCATCGAATCATTAAGGTATGAATAACATGTATCGCATCGCAATTGTTTGCATATTCCTGGCGTTCAGTTTTCAGGAGTATAGCTTCGCTCAAAATGAAACAGAGTTGAAGGTCCTGTCCCTTCCGGAAGTAATTGAAATTGCCAGGGACCAGTCACTGATGGCACTGATGTCCAGGCACCAGTTCAGAAGCAGTTACTGGGAGTACAGAACCCACCTCGCCAGGTTCAGGCCAGGATTGGATCTGGAGGCCACCATTCCTTCTTTGAATAACAGTTACGAGAGTGTAACCCAGCCCGACGGGACGGAGGAGTTTGTATATAAATCCAATATGCAGACCTCTCTGAATATGCGTTTAAACCAGAATATTGGATTAACAGGTGGACAGGTATTTGTGACCTCTTCACTTCAGAGAAACGACAATTTTGGGGATGATGCCACAGCTACCAGTTACTTAGCCTACCCCTTAACCATTGGATTCGTGCAGCCCATCAATGGTTATAATCCCCTAAAATGGGATCGAAAGATTGAACCCATGAAGTATGAGGAGGCAAAGCTGAACTATGTGAATGCTCTGGAAAGGGTAAGCCGACAGGCGGTAAGGTACTTTTTCGATCTCACACTGGCGCAGATCAACCTCGAGGTATCAGAAAAGAATTATGCAAATACCGACACCCTTTTTCAGATTGCTAAAGGACGTTACCAGTTGGGAACCATTGCAGAGAATGATCTGTTGCAGATGGAGTTAAGTTTTCTGAATTCCGATGCTTTCCGCAACGAGGCCATCATTGATCTGGAACTACGGAAATCGAGACTTCGATCCTTTTTAGGATTCAATGAGAGGGTGAGTCTGGAGCTGATCCTTCCCAGTGAGGTGCCCATTATTGAAATGGATTATAGCCGCACTCTCCAGGAAGCAAAGGACAATAATCCGGAACTTATGAACCTTGAACGACAGTTGCTTGAAGCGCAGCAGAGGGTGGCAGAAGCCCGCTCTCAGAAGGGAATACGGGCCGATCTTTTTGCCCAGTTTGGCTTGAGTCAGACTGCAAATGGAGTCGGCGGGGTTTACCAGGAACCCAATAACAATCAGCGTGTTGAAGTAGGGGTACAGGTTCCTATCCTGGACTGGGGTCTTGGTAAGGGTCAATACCGGATGGCACAGTCGGCCGAAGAGGTGGTCAAAACCAATGTGGAACAGTCTCAGATCGATTTCAATGAAAATATCTTTCTACAGGTCATGCAGTTTAACCTGCAGGACGACCAGGTGGCCATTGCCTCCAAAGCAGATGCCATTGCCGATCTGCGGTATGAGGTCACCAAACAGAGGTTCCTGATCGGCAAGATCGATGTTCTTGACCTGAATGTGGCCCTTGAAGAGAAAGATGTGGCCCGAAGGGGTTATGTACAGGAATTAAGGAATTTCTGGGATTACTATTACAACCTGAGAGGCCTGACCCTCTACGACTGGGAGAAAGGCCAGAAATTGGTGGAGGATTTTGATGAATTGCTGGATCAGTAAGTAGCTAAAACACCCATTCACCGTTTCAGTTCCATTTTCTAAACTCCTCTGTCTGGTCGTATATGTACTGAAGTATTTTTAGGTCCTCTTCTGAAAGCTGCAACTCTCGACGCACGAGTACCAGTGAAATGGTTTCCAGTACTTTATCCATCCGGTAGGTGGTAAAACCACCAGCTCCCCCCCAGCTGAACGAAGGAATAAAATTTCTTTGAAAACCGGGGCCAAAAATATTGGCTGAAACCCCTACCACCGTGCCTGTATTAAACATGGTATTGATTCCGCATTTGGAGTGATCGCCCATAATTAGTCCGCAAAACTGAAGTCCCGTTTTCTGAAACCGCCTTTTGGGATAGTTCCAGATCTTTACCTCAGAATAGTTGTTTTTGAGATTGGAATTGTTGGTATCGGCGCCCAGGTTACACCACTCTCCAATGACCGCATTCCCAAGGAAACCCTCATGGGTCTTGTTTGAGTTGGCCTGAATCACAGAATTATTTATCTCCCCACCCACCTTGCTGGCCGGACCAATGGTGGTGGGTCCATATATTTTTGCTCCCATCTTTACCACCGATTCTTCACAAAGGGCAAAGGGTCCCCGTATCACACTTCCTTCCATAATTTCGCTGTCAGCCCCCAGGTAAACGGGCCCCGTAGAGGCGTTCAGGATGAAATGCTCTCCCTTGAAACCAGGTTCCACAAACACATTTTCGGGCTCAATAACCTTTACAGTCTCACTTAGCGTACCACTCTCCCTTCCCCTGGAAATGCGTTTCAGATCTGCCTCTATTTCAGTACCGTTCAGACTAAATACCTTCCAGGGATAATCCACCAGGCCTACCTCTCCGGGGTATAAAGTAAGGTGTCCGGACCAGGAATCGGCCTGGAATGAGTCTGCTCCTTCCTTATGGGTTCTGACTGCCAGCAGGGTCCCGTCTTTAATCAACCCATTCTCCTCCTTCAGGGACTTGATTGCCGATATAACCTGGCTGTCGGGAAGTAGTGTACCATTGATCAGCAGGTTATCCTTACCGGAATGACAGGGATACTTCCCCGACAGATGATCCCGTGTGAGGTAGGAAACAGGCATCCCCAGCTCATCCTTCCATTTTTCTGCAACAGTTAATATTCCTACCCTTAAATCGGCAGCAGGACGGGTAAAAGTGAGGGGTAGCAAATTGTCCCAGGAGGGGTCATCGAAGAGAATAAGAGACATTTTTCTTTTAAAAGTATAAAAAAAACCGTCCCAATAATGAGACGGTTTTAACAAAGGAAGATCTCCTTCTATTTTTTCTTCTTGTCCAGGTGTGATTTGTAACGGCTCATAAACTTATCCACACGTCCGGCTGTATCCACCAGCTTCATCTTTCCGGTATAGAAAGGATGGGAAGTACTGGAGATTTCCAGTTTGATAAGCGGGTATTCAACGCCATCTTCAAGTTTAATGGTTTCCTTGGAAGCAGCAGTTGACTTTGTGAGGAATGTAAATTCATTGGACATGTCCTTGAAAGCTACAAGCCTGTAATTCTTTGGATGTATATCTTTTCGCATGATGTTAATGTTTTCTAAATCAGCGCTTTTTTCAAAACGGAATGCAAAGATAAAAATGTTATTTACAACATCAAAGTAATTAATCTAAATATATGCTGTTCAGCTTTATATTATGGGGTTTGGGGTAGTTTTGATGGGTCCAGGGCCTCCTCCATGTATCTTTTGAAGCGGCGCTCCTTATCAAAAAGGTACCTGTAGGTGTGATGTGTTTTGGTATGATAGGCTCCTGTGGCTTCATATAAAGCAATCATCTTGGGATTAAAATCACCTACCCACGACAGCTCAAACTGCTTGAAGTGGGGTTTCTCATTCAGTGTCTGTCGCAGCTGGTAGAAAATTCCCGATTCAACTCCCGAATTCTGGAATTTAGGTACCACTCCGGCTGCAGTTCCGCGTGCCCTGGTGATGGTATTCTTCCTTTTATAACGCAAAAACCGGAGTTTATTGAGCAGGTGAAGCTTTCCGTTCAGATGTCTGAAGATCTGGTTTGCATCGGGAATAAACATGAAAAAAGCGATGGGTTGACTGTTGTAGTAGGCATACCAGATCAATTCCGGGTCCATAATGGATCTGATTTTTCTCAGTTCGTCGTAGAGTGATTCCGGATCCATGGGGGTAAAATCCTCCTTAAGTGAGGGCCAGGCTTCATTGTAGATGGTGACGGTGTCATCCACGAACTCAGAGACCTGCTTCATATTAAAGTGCCTGTAAGAGTACCCTTCTCTTTGGTTGATCCACTCGGCAATTTTCCAGAACCGTTCAGGGAAAGGTTTATCCAGATCCAGGTGAAAGCTGAATTGACGATAGTAGAGCTTGAATCCGTAACTCTCAAAGTGCCTCCGGTAGTATGGAAAGTTATAAGTCATCCCAATGGCCTGGGGTACAAAGCCATGAACCAGGCAACCCCAATTGGTATCATTTTCCCCAAAATTTATAGGGCCTGTCATGGCTTCATATCCATGCTCTTTAAGCCAATCCCTGGCTGCATCAAAAAGCAGAAAGGCCACTTGCTGGTCATCTATGGATTCAAAAAAACCGCAACCGCCACTTTTTACATAGTCCGATTCATCTTTTATCTGATCGTAAAAGGCCGCAATGCGTCCTGCCACCTGGTCCTTCTGGTTCAGAACGATCCAGCGGGTTGCATCGCCATGTCTGAAATAGGGATTGATCTTCCTGTCGAATGCTTTTTTGACCTCCTTATCAAATGGCATCACGAAGTTGGGATCATTGCGATAGAGCTTCCTTGGCAATTCCAGGAATGCCCGTTCAGTCTGCTTGTTGGTAACCGGGATAACTCGCATTTTAGATGCAGTAGTAAGTCAATTGGTCAAAGAGAGAACCACCCTTCCATCATTTCATCCTCCAGTGGAGAGTCTTTATAAGAGTGGTGAACAAATTCATTCTTTTTTGGGAGGTATATATAATCTTTGGCCCATTCCTGGTGGTGAATTGAGATCTCTTTCACCGCATCCAGTATGGCATAAACCTCCTCATTGGTAGTCGTAGGATGCAATGACCATCGTACCCAGCCTGGTTTTTCGGTCAGGTCCCCATCGTTTATTTTTTCAGTGATCTCTGCGGACTGATCGTATGAAACCTCCAGCAGAAAATGGCCATAGGTACCAGCACAGGCACAACCACCCCTGGTCTGTACGCCAAAGCGGTCATTCAAGAGCTTCACAAAGAAATTGAAATGGATTTCTGGATGGTAGAAGGAGATCACCCCCAGCCTGTTATCCACATTATTGGCCAGGATCTCAATGCCTTCAATCTTTCTCAACCCCGGTAGAGCTATCTGCAGTAGTTCCTCTTCCCTGCAGAGGATGTTTTCAACACCCATTTGCTCCTTCAACTCCATGGCCAGCGCGGCTTTTATGGACTGCAGAAACCCTGGTGTTCCTCCATCTTCACGTACTTCAATATCATCCACATACTTATAGCTACCCCATGGATTGGTCCAGTCCACTGTTCCTCCTCCCGGATTGTCAGGAACCTCCGAGGTGTACAGGTCCTTGTCAAAGATCAGGACTCCCGAGGATCCAGGCCCACCCAGGAATTTGTGAGGGGAGAAGAAGATGGCATCCAGTTTCTCTACGGGATTCTCAGGATGCATATTCATATGCATATAAGGGGCACTTGCTGCAAAATCAATAAAGACCAGTCCGCCATATTCATGCATCAGCCTGGCCAGCTTATAATAAGGTGTTTTTACACCGGTCACATTGGAGCATGCAGTAAAAGAACCAATTTTGAATTTTCTCTCCTTATACAACTCCAGTTTCGCACGAAAATCATCCAGATCGACCCTCAGGTCTTTTGTGGGTTCAATCATCACCACATCGGCGGTGGTCTCGAACCAGGAGGTGTGATTGGAATGGTGTTCCATATGGGTGATAAACACCACCGGTCTTTCATCCATTTTAGCGCTCTGACTGTCGCCCTCTCCACAACCCTTCAGTTTTAGAATGCGCATTAGCTTATTGATAACCGCAGTCATTCCATGTCCGGCTGTGATAATTACATCATTGGGACCAGCGTTTACATGTTTCTTTATCAGCTGGTGCGAGCGGTGATAGGCCTTGGTCATCAGAGTGCCCGTAAGCGTGGTTTCGGTATGAGTATTGGCTACAAATGGCCCGAACTGCGTCTGAAGCTTTCTTTCAATGGGTTCGTAGAGCCTTCCACTGGCTATCCAGTCGGCATAGAGAATCCGCCTTGTTCCATAAGGAGATTCAAAGGTGGTATCGTTTCCTATGATGCCCTCTCTAAAAGGCTCGAAATATTTCTCTAGTTTACTCACCTTGTTCATTTTAACCCATTAACCTTTCTCAACCCCTTCCCGCAAACCTGGACAACAACCTTAAAAACTCTATATAGAGCCAAATAAGTGTAACCATAAGTCCAAAGGCTCCATACCACTCCATATACTTGGGAGCCCCCATTTGTGATCCCTTTTCAATGAAATCAAAATCCATAATCAGGTTCAGGGCGGCAATTACTATGATCACCAGGTTAATCAGGATTCCCAGTGGACCATTGGAGTGCATAAACCCAACACTCATTCCAAACATACCCATAATCCAGCTCATTAAATAGGCGAAAAATACTGCCCCTGTGGCCATCATCACTCCCCGTCTGAATCTGGGGGTAGCCCTTATGTAGCCCGACCTGTAGAGGAACAACATGGTGAAAAGCGTTCCAATGGTTAGCAGTACAGCCTGGAATGCCACTCCCGGGTATTTGGCATTAATAATTGCACTGATGGCTCCCAGGAACAAGCCTTCAAGGATGGCATATATGGGGGCAGTG
>JAOZUK010000138.1 GCA_029938715.1 Bacteroidales bacterium
GAATACTGCATTTCCAAACCGGGAGTCACTGAAGGATTACCGTTTAACGATACCGCTCTTGTATTTAAAGTGGCCGGGAAAATGTTTGCATTGCTGGACCTGTCGGAGGATAGCAGGGGAATCAGCCTGAAATGCGATCCTGAACTGGCCATTGAACTGCGTGAACAGCACCCTGAAGTTACGCCTGCATGGCACTTTAATAAGCAGCATTGGAATGAAATTGATATAAAGGGAAACGTCAGCGATGATTTATTAAAGGAGTGGATGGACCATTCCTATGCTATTGTTGTTGAAAGCCTTCCCAAATCAAAAAGGGATTCACTTTAATCTATTCCCAAAAGATAAATGAAATGAAAAATTCTACGATCATTTGTTCCATCGGCCTGTATATGTTACAGATGATGGCCTGTACACCCGCCTCCAGGAGTGAGGAGGAAGCGCAAGTAAAAATTGATAAAGATGAACGAATGGAGTGGTGGCGGGAGGCGAAGTTCGGACTCTTCATTCACTGGGGTGTTTATGCAGTTCCCGCAGGTAAATATGGGGAGAATACCAACTATGGCGAATGGATCATGCATAGTGCCCGGATTCCCAGTGCAGAATACAAGGAGTATGCCCGCCAGTTCAATCCCACAAAATATGATCCGGCTGCATGGGTTAAAGTGGCCAAGGAGGCAGGGATGCGTTATATTGTTATTACTTCCAAGCACCATGATGGTTTCGCTTTATATCCTTCAGCAGTGACAGATTGGGATGTGGCAGATGCCACTCCATACGGGAAAGACTTGCTTGGGCCCCTGGTTGAAGAGGCACACAAGGCGGGATTGAAGATGGGATTCTACTATTCACAGGCCCAGGACTGGAACCACCCGGGGGGAGCAAAATCGCGTTTTAAGGAGGGCGATGGATGGGATGAGGCCCATAAGGGCGATTTTGACCACTACCTTGAGACTATTGCACTTCCACAGGCCAGAGAAATATTGTCAACTTACCCCCTTGATATTATGTGGTGGGATACCCCAACCTGGATGAACGAGGAGCGCACCAGGCCTTTTGTGGAGGCACTAACAGTGAGACCATGGATAATTACCAACAACAGACTGGGAATAGATGGAGATACTAAAACACCTGAGCAGTTTGTGCCGGTGACCGGTCATGAAGGGGACTGGGAAACCTGCATGACCATGAATGGCCACTGGGGATATAACGCCTATGATACCAACTGGAAATCTTCCGAGGAGCTGATTCACAAGCTTATTGAGATTTGTTCCAAGGGAGGGAATTTTCTTCTGAATGTGGGACCCACTGCAGAAGGTGAATTTCCTGAAGCCTGTATAGAGCGCTTAGAGGATATGGGAGCGTGGCTGAAGGTGAACGGTGAATCCATCTATGGCACCACTGCCGGTCCATTCAAATACCTGTCGTGGGGAGCAGCCACACAAAAAGGTGATCTGCTTTACCTCCATGTGACGGACTGGCCCGAAAACGGCAAATTGAATGTTCCCCTTTCCAGCAAAGTGTTAAGTGCAGCTCTGCTTGTGAATCCGGATGAACCTTTAGGTATCACAACAGAAGCTGAAAGAGTTGTAATTGAACTGCCCACAGATACTCCTGATGAGGTCGCTTCCGTAGTCATATTAAAGCTTGCCGAAGAGCCTGTTTCCCTGCCTGTAATTTCCCAGGGAAAAGCCATCCTGGCCTCCAGTGAGCATCCCGATCATCCGGCCTCTAACGCCATCGATGGTTCCGGGCATGAGATCTGGGAATCAGCTGATAGCACAGGGGAAAGCTACCTGGAGCTTGATCTGGATGAACCCACAATGATCCAGGCAATTGGGATGGATGAACCGGACAGATGGCCACGGTACAGGCAAAACATCCGTTTGGAAGCTATGACTGAAAGCGGTTGGGTGGAGCTATTTGAAGCAAATACCCGCGGACACGGACTGGTCAGAAAATTAAATCCCATCGAGACCACTGGTTTGAGGCTATTTGTAAAGCGCAAAGAAGGCCCTCCCGGAATTGCCGAGTGGCAGGTATATGCTCCGGAGTAAGAGTATAGTACATCAGGATTTTCCACTTCACCTGTTGAAAAATCTGAGGCCCTGATCACATTGAAGCTGGTGGCATAAATCAAAACTGAGCTGAGGTTGGTGTATTTCTGATTGTTTTTACAACCGGACATACTTCAGTACCCTTATATTTCCCAGGTCATAGGTTTGTTTAATGATGTGTATGGTCTTTTCGATACTCCATCGCTTCAGATACGCCTGAATAATAAACCACACATCTTTTTCCTTTGAACCTATCTGTAGCGTAGTAAGGAGCATCATGGGTTTACTACCAAATCCTTAGAGAGTATCCCCGAAAAGAATCACAAGAATATTTCGGGGTATGTCCAGAAAGCATAGTTTATTGACTTTCTATCAGATATTTAGTAAATTCAATTCTCTTGTATTGATGAAAACAGGATATCAGCAAAACCCTCTGTGATTTCTTTATCATTTTGAAGGCAGGAATTAGCGCTCTTTCCGAATAGACCATTAATTTGGGGAAATCTGAGTATTTGTTACCCCACAGATCAAACAACCGGATTTATGAAAACTAAAACCATCTTAATCCCATTAATTGGCTTGCTTATAATAATCTTTATTGTATTTCAAGCATGTGAAAAAGGAGACGAATCCAATATACCCCCCAGTTGTGAAATAACTGCTCCATCCGATGGGGATAAATGTTTTCAGGGTGTTATTGTCACCGTTTCAGTTGTTGCCACTGACAGCGATGGTAACATTGTTGAAGTAAAGTTCTTTATTGATGATGAGAGCAAAGGAACGGTAACCAGTTCTCCATACGTTTACGACTGGAACACCAGTGCTGAAAGCATAGGGAATCACACTGTAAAGGCTATGAGTTTTGATAATGAAGGAGCTGTCACAGCTCAGGAGATAACCATTGAGATAGTCGAGGGAGGGAGTATACCAGTTTCTGAATTTACAGTCACACCCACATCCGGTGATGCACCACTAACTGTTGCTTTTACCGATCAATCCACAAACAACCCAACAAACTGGCATTGGGATTTTGGTGACAACAGCAGCAGCTCGGAACAAAATCCGTCAAATACTTATGATGAAAATGGCACTTATAGTGTTTCACTCACTGTGTCCAATGAAGCCGGTTCGGAAACCTTAACAAAAGATGGACTTATCGCTGTAGGTGTAGTAGCTGCAAATTTCTCCTCCAACCCAACAGGCGGACAAGCACCCCTAACTGTTGTGTTCACCGATGAATCCAGTAGCAATCCCACAAGCTGGCAATGGGATTTCGGGGATGGTAATAGCAGCAGTGAACAGTCCCCCTCGCATTCATACAATGACATGGGTCTGTATGATGTGACCTTGACAGTTAATGACGAAATTGGTTCGGATACAGAGACAAAAGCGAATTTCATCACTGTAAATGGAGGAAATGAGGGGGTTCTCATCGATGCAAGGGATGAACAATCCTATGAATTGACAACCATCGGCAACCAAACCTGGTTTGCCAAAAATATGAATTACGAGACTTCCGATTCCTGGTGGTACGACAATCTTTCTGCAAATGGGGAAATTTATGGCAGATTATACACCTGGGAAGCTGCAAATATGACCTGTCCAGATGGATGGCATTTGCCAAGTGATGATGAATGGAAAATACTGGAAGGTACAATTGATAGTCAATATCCTGTGGGCGACCCTGAATGGGATGGTACTTCTTACCGTGGATCGGATGCAGGTAGGAAACTGAAATCTAAAAGTGGTTGGAGCACTAATAATGGAACAGATGAAGTAGGTTTTAATGCACTTCCGGGTGGTGCATATTACCCGATGGACGGATTCGATTTCATCGATAGTTATGCCATGTTCTGGACCTCTACAGAGAAAAGCCTCAATTCATCCAGTGCCCATTTCCGTGAACTGTTCAGTACGTATAAGATTGTTCGAAATAATCCCGCTAAAACTAATGCTTTCAGTGTCCGGTGCATAGAGGATTAAGAGCGCACATCGAAGAGATCCGTGAATATTGCATGGCAATTCAATAAGATCATTCCATGAAATACAAGAATCACATTTCTAAATTTCATGGAAAACATTGCATTTCTGATAGATGTTTGTTATATTTACCATGAAATACAAGAATCGCATTTCTAAATATCATGGATAAATACTTGCAGCGCATCGCTGAAAATCACATATTACGCGACTTACAACAGTTTCCTATTGTTGGAATTGTCGGACCAAGACAAGTGGGTAAAACAACGCTGGCTAAATTGTTAATGAATAAGCTGGATAAAAAGGCATATTATCTGGACCTGGAATTACAGGAAGACATTACCAAACTTGAGAATGCAGAAATTTATTTCAAGTCGCACCAGGAAGACTGCATCATATTGGATGAAATACAACACTTTCCTGAATTGTACCCTGTATTAAGAGGCATGACGGATAAGTTTAGGATTCCCGGGAGATTCATTGTTTTAGGGTCAGCTTCTCCCAGCCTGATCAGAAAAAGCTCCGATTCTCTTGCCGGCCGGATTGCATATACCCAATTGTCTCCATTAAATATCATGGAGATGGGGGAGCAGCCTGGTATGGAAGATCATTGGTTTTCAGGTGGTTTCCCGGACTCCATTCTGGCAGAGGATATTCCTGCATCAAAAAATTGGTTGCGTAATTTCGTTCAGGCTTATACAGACAAAGACCTGCCTTTACTGGGTATGCCGGCTGCCCCTATGGTCATTAGAAGATTCTTAACCATGCTGGCAAATTACCAGGGGGGAATTTGGAATGCGAGTAACTTTGCAAAGTCCATGGGATTAACATACCCAACGATGAACAGGTACCTGGATTTTCTTGAAGAGGCCTTCCTGATTACCCGACTGCAACCTTATAGCCATAATATCAAAAAACGATTGGTTAAATCTCCTAAAATCTATATCAGGGATAGCGGAGTATTGCATTACCTCACAGCAGTTGCTGATTTTGAACAGCTGCAAGGGAACGTAATGATCGGGAATTCCTGGGAAGGTTACGTAATTGAACAAATACGGGAATTAGTATCACCGGATATCGACCTCTATTTCTATCGGACTCATAATGGTGCAGAGTGTGATCTGGTTCTGGTCAGAGGATTACAACCCATTTCAGCAGTAGAGATCAAGTATACCTCCGCACCGAGAATTTCGAAAGGTTTTCAAATTGCCATTGAAGATCTGGGTACCCGTGATAATTATATCATTACTCCATATTCGGATAACTATATGAAAACCGAAAATCTAAGAGTATGCAGCCTGATTGAATACCTTGATCAATATTTAGTATCTTAATCTAAGGGAAATTACCATGTCAGACTTGGACACAAAACATATCGTTCTCAAGGATGGGGGAAGAGTGATTAGATTCCGAAAATCGCTTTTCTGGGACTTGCACTAATGATGGGCCATCGTAAATCAATTGATATATATCTATTTACTTCCAGGGATTTTGATACTGAGATCTTGTGGGGCAAACTTGAATCTGACTTCGATTTCAGTATGGATTTTATTGGAAGTCTGAACTATTTTAAGGATGTTAACCTTGCTGACTGGCCCGAGCTACTTAAGAAAAAAGAGTTAAGCTGGACGGAAATAAAAAAAAGTATAGATAAAGTATGTAAGGACTATATTAAGACAATTTCCTGAAAGATGTTTGCATTGCTTGACCTGTCAGAGGATAGCAGGGGATTAAGCCTGAAATGTGATCCGGAGCTGGCCATTGAACTGCGGGAGCAGCACCCTGAAGTGACACCTGCATGGCACTTTAATAAACAGCCACTTTCTCAAAGCATATTCTTTCAACAGCTGATTAGTTATCTTTTTTCTCTATTTTTACGGTCTAAGGCAGATATGACCCCATCAGGTATGAAAAAAAATAAACCCTCATACAATCTGATTTTATTATTGCTTCCTGCAGTGTTATGGTTATTTATCAATACCACTGTTAACAGTCATATACATATTTTAGCAGACGGGTACGTTATCACACATTCTCACCCTTTTGTAGAAAAACAGGCTAATTCGATTCCCTCGAAAACGCATCATCACACAAAAAAGGAACTGCTTTTATTAAGCCTTTTCAGCGGATTAGTGTTTTCCATTATTTCGCTTCTAATCATCAGACCTTTTCTGTGTGCCTTTCCTCAATTATTGAGGATCCGGGTTGCTCATCAGGAACCCACCAGGAACCATTTCCAGGTGCATCACTACCATGCACCCCCTTTCTCTGTTTAATCACACTTCCCCCCGTTAAATTAGTTTTCCATTTGATTAAATACAGAAATTAACATGTCTGGATATGGACCTTTCCGGCATTCAATAATTGCTGGCTTGATTATCATCACAATCTCAACAGGAAGTATTGAAGCCCAGGACACAGTTCAACTCAACTCTAAAGATACTATATATCAGAAGGTTATTGAGCTTGAGCGCACTCTGAAGGAACTTACTAAAACCATTTCGGAGCAAAATGAGAAGGATGAGCTAGAACTGCTTTTGAAAGAGGCTGAGCGGCTTTCCACACAACAGGAAGAACACAAGGTTGATGTATCTAAAAAATACTTCAGCGGCGTTAGACAACAACAGGGTCTGAATCCCAACATCAGTTTTGGGATGGACTTTTTCGGCGCTATCAGTACTTCAGATGCCAGCTCAATAACTGAAGCCAGTGATATAAGTTATGGCAATAATGGCTTCTATTTAAGAGAAGCGCAGCTCTCACTTGTGGCACCCCTTGATCCTTATACAAGAGGAAAAGCCTTTCTTTCAGCATCGGCTCAGGGATTTTTTGTGGATGAAGTCTATATGGAATGGTTGAATCTTCCGCTTAGTATGAACCTGAAGGCGGGGGTGTTTAACTCTGAATTTGGTTTCTTAAACAGGTACCACGACCATGCATTGCCGCAATTCGACAGACCGAAGGTCCTGATAAATATGTTTGGAACCGGAGGACTTAGAGGAGCGGGCCTGGCCACCAATTTTCTGCTTCCATCTGTGATTGCCCATTCCACATCACTGGATATCTCAGTGATTTATGGCAGCAATACTCAAAGCTTTATGTCTGGCTCCCCCTCTGGATTTATGTTTACTGGCCAGTTTCTCAATTATTATGACCTGTCGGCCAGCAGCTACATTGAAATCAGGTTAAGCGGTGTGGCCGGAGAGAACAATTATCCCGAAGGGGATTTCTCATCCTTTGTGGGTAGTGCAGGGATTGCTTATAAATGGGCTCCGGTTGGAAGGGAAAAATACAGAACACTGGACTGGAAAACCGAATTTCTTTATGGTTATAGGGGATATGGCGAAGGTGCCCATCAGAGTAAAGGCTTCTATACAAGTATTCATAATAAATTGAATTCGAGATTATGGTTGGGAGGAAGGATCGGATATTCGGAAATACCCTACGATCCCTCTCAAAATGAGTGGGAATTTGCACTTTCATTTGATTTCTGGCAAAGTGAATTTGTGTTAACCCGTTTCCAGTACCAGTATACCGACCGGAATATAGAGCATAGAATTGACGTAGCGGGACCCTATCCCAGTGACCATTCATTTGTCATACAGGTATCCTGGGCCATGGGACCTCACAAACATGAAGCATATTAATAAGTTGTAATCCAATTATTATGAATAATACACTCTCAAGAATCACCTTTGTACTCCTTCTGGTTTTTATATCCGGTTCATTTTTGGTTTCAGGACAGAACAGACATCAGCATAAGCATCAATACAGGCATGGGGCCAGCAACGATCAATTGCTGACTGTTGTATGTTCATTCTCAGACTATGCATCAATAGCTGAGAGAATTGCCGGAAATCATGCCAGTGTGCAGTACATCGCTCATGGAGAACAGGATCCTCATTTTGTGCCTCCAAAGCCCAGCTACGCCATGATGCTCAGAGAAGCAGATCTATGGATCACCACAGGGATGGACCTGGAAAGTTGGTCCACCACTCTGCTGGATAAAGCCAGGAACAAGCAGATTATGGACGGGGCCATTGGATTTGTATCTGTTTCTGATGGAGTGAACGTGCTTCAGAAGGTTGAAAAAGCAGACAGAACAGAGGGAGATGTCCATCTCATGGGGAATCCGCATATTAATACAGGCCCTCTTAACTGGAAAGTGATGGCTACCAATATTGCCACGGGGCTGATGAAAGTGGATCCAACAAATGCTTCCGACTACCAGACCAATTTAGATGCATTCAATGACCAGGTCGACAGGACCCTGTTTGGGGATGAGCTGGTGGATATGTTTGGTGGTGAAATGTTGTCACGCCTCCAGGAAAACAAAGCGCTGTTCACCTTTTTAGATAAGGAGTACCAGGGAGAAAAGCTGACCGGTAAGTTGGGTGGGTGGCTGAAACAGACGGAATCCTGGAGAGGAAAGAAAATTGTGGCTTACCACAAGAACTGGGTCTATTTTATAGAGGCTTTTGGTCTTGAGATTGTTGGTTATATCGAGCCGAAGCCGGGGATACCCCCTTCTGCCAAGCACGTCCAGAAAATGATCGGGGTTATCAAGGATCAGGACATTAAACTGATGCTTGTAGCCAGCTATTTCGAAAAGAACTCGGCACGAATGATCGAAGAAAAGACAGGGGTAAAGGCCGTTTTCCTGCCCCTGTTTGTGGGTGGCATTTCGGAGGTAACTGATAATTTCCAGCTGGTCGATTACTGGATCGATCAGATAGATTCTAACATTCAATAAGAACATGATGAAGGAAACACTACTGTTCCTTGCCACCCCGATTACTGCAAGCATCATCCTGGCTGGCATGCTTGGATATTTTGGGACACACATCCTGACCAGGAGAATTATATTCATAGATATTGCAGTTGCCCAGATTGCAGCACTGGGAACCATGATCGGATTGCTGTTCGGGTTTGCTGAGGAAGCAATGGAGGTCCAGATACTCTCTTATCTATTTACCCTGATCATCATTGGCGGTTTTGCATTTCTTAAATCGAATGCACTTCCCATTCCTGCCGAAGCGGTGATTGGTATTATTTATTGCCTTGGACTTGCAGGAGCCCTTTTACTGGCGGAGAGGATTCCGGGTGGTTCAAATTATATCACCAAAACCATTACCGGGAATATACTCTGGGTAACCTGGGACAAAGTGATCAAGCTGGGTGTTCTTTTTGCAGCCATAGGTCTGATCCATTTTATGCTTGGCAGAAAGTTCCATGATCTGTCAGATAAAGCGAATCAAACGGGATCGGGTATGACTTTAAACGAAAGATTCCTGAACCTTTTGTTTTACATCACCTTTGGAGTGGTGGTGGTGAAAGCCGTATTAATTGGTGGGATTTTCCTTGTTTTCACTCTGTTGATAGCCCCGGCTGTGGCCGCCGCCATGTTTGTCAAAAGCTGGAATGGACGTATGCTATGGTCCTGGATCATTGGACTGGTGGGAACTGTGGCAGGAATACTGATCTCCTACTGGCTGAATATTTCCAATGGACCGGCCATTGTCTGCCTCCTGGGATTGCTGGTCTTTGTTATGGCATTTGTTAAACTCGCCAGACCGGCTAAAAACTAAGATTATGCTATTCAATCTGCAATTTATTCTGGCTCCCCTGGTGGCAAGTTTGGTATTGTTAACTCTCACCTCCTATTTTGGCATTCATGTATTGAAAAGAGAAATTATATTTATCGATATTGCCCTGGCTCAGATCGCTGTTCTGGGAAGCGTCATAGCCATCTACCTCGAACACACCTTCCAATTACATGAGGTGATGATCGGAAAATGGAACCTCTCAGATACACTGGCCTATATCATCTCTTTGCTATTCTGTCTGGGGGCAGCACTTCTGTTTACCTTTCTGAAAAATCCGAAGATCAAGACCCCCATCGAGGCCTTTATAGGGATAGCCTATGCATTTGCCACCACCGCTGCTGTAATCATCCTGGATAAGGGAGCAGGTGGAGATGTACACCTTCACGACATGCTAGCCGGGGTTTTATTGTGGACAGATTGGCCCCAGGTGTTGAGGCTTGTGATTGTTTTTGCCCTTATTGGTGCATTTCATTATGTGTACCGTAAGAAGTTTATGCAGCTGACCGATAGCTATCAGGGAAATGCTTTACCAGTGAAGCGAAGAAAGCTGTGGGACTTTCTCTTCTATGCAACCTTTGGGGTCATGATCATTGAATCTGTAAGAATCGCAGGTATCCTGACCGTTTTTGCATTTTTAATTATTCCGGCATCCATCTCTGCTCTGTTTTCAACCCAGTGGCGCAACAGAATCATCATCGGACTGGTGTCCGGACTTGTTGCCGTGGTTCTGGGATTGCATTTTTCACTTACCCTTGATCTGACAGCCTCTCCACTGATTATTCTTTTTCTGGGGTTGATTCTGCTCATAGGAGCAATAGTCAGAAAAATAGTGGTAAATATCCGGTCGCAACACCACCCTGTGAAATAGCCTCAAAATATTCATATTAAATGAGACAAATAATTACGGTAATATTGCTCGTCTGGTTTTTTGGAATTACTTCTGCTCAACCTAAATATTTAGTTATGGATACTCTTTCAAATGCTGATGGAATGGTTATTGAATATTATTCCATCGGTGAATTCCATACCAGTCTTACGCCTCAAACCGGAGCGCCTCGACAGGGTATTCTGGTCCCGGAGAACATTGGTACAATTGAGATCTATAAAGAATATAAAGAAGCCCTCAAGGATCTTGAAGCGTGTGAATACATAATAGTATTGTATCATTTGCATATGTCTTCAAAATGGAACTCCTCAGTCAGGCCACCAAATAGCAAAAGGCAATTTGGTCTTTTTGCCACTAGATCACCCAACAGGCCCAATTCTATTGGTTTTGCGGTAATCAGGTTGCATAAAATTGACGGAGTATTCTTACATGTTAGCGGAATAGATGCGTTTGACGGGACACCTGTTTTGGATATAAAACCCTGGCTACCATCCATTGATTGTCCTGATAATGGATCTAATCAGAAAATTGAAATAGAGGTAGGATTAGCGGAATAGCATATAATTCTGCTGATA
>JAOZUK010000381.1 GCA_029938715.1 Bacteroidales bacterium
GACCATTCAAAACCCGGAGCATGGGAGTATATGGATTTCTCCAACCCGCCTGATATATTCCTTGAAATCGCCCGCCAGATTAAAGAGACACCGATTCGTATCAATTTTGATACCGCCAATATCCTGGTTGCCGGAGAAGAGAGAACACTGGAAGTGCTGGAAGAGGTTATTGACCAGGTTGATACCATTCATGTTGCCGAAACCGGGACCTTGGGGAAAATGGATCCGGTACCCATCGGAACCGGCCTCGCTCCCATTAAGGAGGTATTCACATTGCTGAAAGCACATCAGTTTGAAGGCTGGCTCTGTATTGAAGAGTGGGGAAACCAGGGTGTGGAAGGGGTGAAAAAAGCAGTTGAGTTCACCAGAAAAACCTGGGAAGAAGCATAATGATTTTTGGACTACACTGGATCGACGCCTCAATCATTGGGCTTTACTTCATCATTACACTCTACATCGGGGTGTACAAAGGCGGGAAGAAAACCAAATCATTGGGGGACTTTTTTGTTGCGGGAGGAAAGTGGGGAGCAGTGGTCTCCTTTATATTCATCTTTGCTTCCGCCATTGCAGGGAATGAAGCTGTGGTGGTTGGCGGTCAGGCTTACGAAAGTGGACTTTCGGGTGTCTGGTACTGGTGGAGTTTTCTGTTTGCCACACCCATCTATTACCTGTTCTCTACCTATTTCAGAAGGGGAAGGGTCTACAATGTATCCGAGTTCTTACAGATGCGCTATGATAAAAATGTCTCCGCATTCTATGCTGTAATTGCCGGTATCATCTGTGTTCTGTTTATCGGGATGTTCCTGCTTGCAATAGCAAAAATAATTACCAGCATGACCTCCTTTTCTGTCATGCAGTGTGTCTGGATTATTGCCATTATTGTTTCCGCATATGTGTTCTCCGGGGGAATGATGTCCACCTTACTGACCGACATATTTCAGGGCCTGCTGGTTCTGTTTATTCTCTGTTTTATCATGCTTCCTTTTCTCATGGACAGAGCAGGTGGCTGGGCCGCATTAATGGAGTACAGCCAGCAGAAGCCGGAAATCTGGAACCTCATTGATAAAGAAAAGATGAGCCTGTGGACTATCCTTGCCCTGAACCTCTCTGCCATTGCTGGAGGAATTGCAGCTCCATGGATCTATAACTGGATCTCTGTTTCAAAGAATGAAAAAGCAGCCACACAATGTGGATGGGGCCACCTGTGGAAGAGAATAATCACCCTCCTTTTTGCCTTTTATGGAATTCTGTTTGCCATTTACAAACCAGGTCTTCAGGATCCCGAAGCCTCCTGGGGAATTGTGATGCAGGAAATTCTGCCCATTGGTGTCCTGGGGCTCATGATTGTCAGTTTCTTTGCCGCAGCCATGTCTTCAGCAGGGACCTTTGCAACTACCTCATCAGCCATGTTTTCAAACTATCTTTACCGGAAAATAATTTCACCCTTCAAATCCGATAAGCACTATCTGACTGTAGGACGTGTTGTGGCCGTACTTTCAATTCTGTTGGCTGCTGTTTCAACGGCATTCATCGGTTCAATTAAGGAGTACGTGAAGTTATCGCTGACCCTGCTCTCTTTTATTGGAATACCCATCTACTTTGGCGTATTCTGGAAAAAAGCCAATATCACCGGAATGTGGACCTCTCTCTCGGCCGGCATTGGGGTCTACGTCACAGTAATCACCATCACCATGGTCAGGCAGAACCTGAATTTCGTGGAAGCTATCAATCCCTCCTTTGAGAATGCTGTATTCCTGTCAACTACTGCTTCACTGCTTGGGATGATTGCAGGAAGCCTCTTTGGAAAGGCAACAGATGCCTTGAAATTGAAGCGATTTCATATCATTATTAATACGCCGGTTGGTGATGAAAAACGCCTGGTTGAAGCTGGAATATCCCTGCCATCAATGGTTGACTCCGGACTAATCGGACCTGAAAAAGAATCGTTGAAGCCGGAGGTGGTTGAAAAATTATACGATGAAGACTCTCAGGATAAGTTTTTTGGTGCTTCAAGCAATTTTGAACTTCGCAGGGAACGAACATTACCGTGGTACTACCCGGGCTTTTTCAAGATCATCTTAGCATCCGTTTCGCTGATTGTGGGGACCTGGCTCGTTGTAAGAATTATATTCATATGGTAGAATCTGAAAAAAGTATTTCCGAAAAAACAGACTTTCTGCAACATCTGACTCAACAGTGCAGGATTGATGTTTTTGATATGATACACAAAAGGGGGAATGGCCACTGGGGTGGATCCTCATCTGCAGCTGAGTTACTCACAACCCTCTATTTTCATATGATGAAGGTAAATCCCTCTGAACCAAAGTTGGAGAACAGGGACCGGCTTATACTGAGTAAGGGACATGCTGCACCTATGCTCTATACAATTCTGGCGCGAAAGGGATACTTTGATCCTTCTGAACTGGAGTCCTTCAGAACACTTAACAGCAGGCTTCAGGGCCATCCGTGCATGAATATATTACCCGGGGTTGAGATGTCGACCGGTGCATTGGGTCATGGTTTGTCAGTTGGAGTTGGAATGGCTCTTGCAGCAAGAGTGAAGGGACTGGATTACTGGACATTTGTACTTATCGGAGATGGAGATCTGAATGAAGGGGTTACCTGGGAAGCCATTATGGCAGCAGCCAAATTCAAACCTGAAAAGCTGGTGATCATGGTTGATTATAACAAAGTACAACTGGATGGTCCAGGTGATGAAATAATGCCCATGGACCCTTTACCTGAAAAATTCAGGGCCTTTAATATGAATGTATCCGGGAAAGTATACGACGGTCACAGTGTAAAGGAAATTATTGAATCGTGGGAATGGATGAAAGGTCAGTCGGAAGGACCTCTAGTAGTGATTTATAAAACCGTAAAAGGGAAAGGTGTCTCTTTTATGGAGAATGATCACAAGTGGCATGGAGCGCCTATTGATGCCGAATCATATGCGACAGGCAGACCTGAACTTACCGGGAAATTATCTGAGCTCCGTGAAAACCTAAAGAAAGGGAACTGAGATGAGTATGAACCAGGAAGTCGCCATGCGGGATGCTTTTGGAAAGGCTCTACTCGAACTGGCCGACAAAACCCCACA
>JAOZUK010000139.1 GCA_029938715.1 Bacteroidales bacterium
TTTAATAGCTCTTAAAACCCCTATCACCAGGGCTTGCCAGGTGCGGGTTTCGGGAGCAGAAAGCAGGATCACTTCATGCTTGATCAGATAGCCCGTAACCACATTAAGCAACGTTTCGGGGATCAAACCGATGGCAGTACCCACAAGATAGGGCCGGATGGAAATATTGCTCAGGGGAAAACTGAAATTAATCACATTGGTTGCAACGAAGATGATCCAAGCCACTAATACGCTCCAATATTCCGGTAAAGATATAACCAGCCGGTGTAAAGTGTTTGCGCGCCCTCTTCCGGAGCCTGTGATCCTGGAGTGGAGCCACTGCTGCCAGAGCTCTGGTCATTGTTCCCCGTTCCGCCAAAAATCTTCCACTTCTCATAAAAATAGGAATCCCTGTATTCTTTCCCGTCGAATCCCAGGGCCTCTATCATATAGTAGTACTGCCCTTCAGGTGCATGTCGACTGCTGTTGTGCAGGTTTCCGTCCCAACCTTCCCAGCTGTAGATATCCTCTGTCTTCAATTTGTAGACCACTTTCCCCCCCCGGTCTACAATGGTGATCCTGCACTTCTCCAGCGATTGGTGCTTAAATATAAAGCGATCATTCTGCCCATCGCTATTGGGTGTAAATACATTGGGTATCTCCAGCTTGGAGGGCACCACAAAAATGGCTTCATCGAGCAAAAATGAATCTGCGCACCCTGCATCACTGGTGGAAACCATATGGGGGTAGTAGTACTCGTCGGCCCGTTCATAGGTGAATTCTGTACGCTGTGCAGTATCATAGGTGATTTCGGACTCTTTAATCCCACCAATTGTATCAAGATAGACCCATTCAAAAGTAGATCCGTTTCTTGATTTATTGATAAAACGAACAGTCAGCCTGGCATCCGTACTTCCCTTGGGATTTTCGCTGTCTGGCGCACTCCAGTCGCTGTTCAAATCAGGATCATACTCTTTGGCTACCTTATCATAATATTCAACGCTGAATTCTGCTTTGGTCTGAATGCTCTCATAGTATACCGAATCGACCTCAGTCATACCAAATTCATCGATGGCCGTAAGTATGTACCATGTGTCCTCATAAGGAGGTTGAAAGGTGATGTTGGGATCCAGAATAATGGTATCGTTTGGGATCCTTAATTCGTCGTTGTCAGAACTCCACTTAAACCCGAATTCGGATATCCTTATGATGGGATTATTCGACACCAGGTCATAGTAGGTAACCGTGTCGGGAGTCACACTGCCCGAGAGGATGAGAAAATCGCATGTGAATTTATATGTAGGGAGCATGTCATCCAGTGTCTTCTCCACTGCAGCGCTGAACTGGTTAAGCATCACCCAGGCAGTCATCAGGGTGTCGGTGGCGGCCCCATCCCAGACCCTTACCTGGTAACCCCCTTCAACCAGATCAGATACGGTTGAAAACATTTCATCGGTATCTGTACTGAAAGGGGGATCAAACCCATTGATCACCGGATTGTATTTGCGCCATTCAAAATTATATACTTCAGAACCGGGCAGGGTGGCAGTAAGGCTTCCTGGTTTGGCCACCTGATTCAGCTGGTGGAATACAAAAAGGGGATCTTTCAATGTACTGGTTTCATAGACCACCGAATCTAACCTGTGGGCCGTGGCAGAGGTGATTTGCGCCTGGATCATCTGAAATGAAAACAGGCACAGGATCAAGCCTGTTATATATTTGATATGTACAGGTCGCGTGGGTGACATTAAATGTGTTTACTCTATAACCGAATTATTGCCAAAATATTATATGAACAGAAAGTGCGTAAAATTGCAACTTTTAGAAAAACTGTGCAATAATAGTTTTTACCTTAGCCAGCTGGAATAAAAAAGGAGCGTGTGGAAGCAATCAGGAAGGAACTAAATGAGGCGCAGCAGGAAGCAGTATTGAACCATAAGGGACCGGCTTTGGTAATCGCCGGAGCAGGTTCAGGAAAGACAAGGGTGCTGACCTACAGGATTGCATACCTGTTATCTCTGGGAGTCCCCCCTTCGAGAATACTGGCGCTGACCTTTACCAATAAAGCAGCCAGGGCCATGAAGGAGCGCATTGCTACGCAGGTTTCACCAGATCTGGCCAGATGGCTCTGGATGGGGACATTTCATTCACTTTTTGCCCGGATACTCAGAAAAGAGGCGGAAATCCTTGGTTTTCCCTCCAATTTTACCATTTACGATACCATCGATTCGCGTAGCCTGATCAAAACCATCATCCGTGAATTCAATCTGGATGAGAAGATATATAAGCCGGCCGAGGTGTTTAGCCGGATTTCGGCTGCGAAAAATAACCTGGTCACCCCCGATGTCTATTTGGGAAGCGGGGAGTACCGTGTAAGAGACCAGATGGCGAGAAGGCCCCGTCTGGGGGAGGTGTATGACAGGTACGTAAAGCGATGCAAGCATTTTGGTGCCATGGATTTCGATGACCTGTTGCTTCAGACCAACCTGATGTTCAGGGATCACCCCCAGGTGCTGGACAAATACAGGGAAACCTTCGACTATGTGCTGGTGGATGAGTACCAGGACACCAACTATTCTCAATACCTGATTATAAAAAAACTCTCTGAGGTTCACAGGAATCTCTGTGTGGTGGGGGATGATGCACAGAGCATTTACTCTTTCAGGGGTGCCCGCATTGAAAATATCCTCAATTTCAAGAATGACTATCCCGACTATTCCATATACAAACTGGAGCAAAACTACCGTTCCACTCAGACCATAGTCAATGCCGCCAATAGTGTAATAAAAAAGAACCGGGGACAGATTGCCAAAGAGGTCTATTCAAAGAATGAGAATGGGGACCCCATTCATGTGGTGAAGGCTAAGGACGACCGCGAGGAGGGGTACCTGGTGGCAGGACATATCTCTGATCTCCGCTTCAGACAGCAGCTCGAATTCAGCGACTTTGCCATCCTCTACCGCACCAATGCCCAATCGAGAATCTTTGAGGAGAGCCTTCGGCGAATGAACATTCCCTATAAAGTGTATGGATCACTCTCCTTCTATCAGAGAAAAGAGATCAAGGACCTGCTGGCCTATTTCCGGATCACGGTCAATCCCCGCGATGATGAATCACTGAAGCGCATCATCAACTATCCCTTGAGGGGTGTCGGAAAAACCACCCTCGATAAACTGAATGGCTATGCCGAAAAGCTGGATTCGCACATCTGGGATGTGCTGGTTCACCTGGACCAGGTCAACCTTGGTTTCAACAAGGGGACAATAACCAAATTGCTAGGATTTGTGCAGTTGATAAAGGGTTTTCAGAAACGATTTCATGAAATGGTGGCCTTCGACATGGCCTATACCATAGCCAATGAAGCGGGGATCATCAGGGATCTGAAATCGGATCAGACCCCGGAAAATGTGAGCCGGTCGGAGAACATTGAAGAGCTTCTGAATGGAATCAAGGATTTTACGGATAACTCCGAGCAGGAGGGTGAGTTAACCCTGGGAGATTATCTGCAGGAGGTGACCCTGATGACCGACGCTGATAATGAAAAGGACGAGGATCGGAACAGGGTCAGCATCATGACCATCCATTCGGCCAAAGGGCTTGAGTTTAAGCACCTGGTTATCGCAGGAGTGGAGGAGGAACTCTTCCCTTCGCAAATGAGTATCGATAATCCCAAAGACCTGGAGGAGGAGCGCCGACTCTTCTATGTGGCCATTACCCGTGCTGAAAAAACCGCACTCATCACCTATGCAGCCCTTCGTTATAAGTGGGGCATACAAAATGCCTGTTCGCCCTCCCGGTTTATCAAGGAGATCGATACCAAATATCTGGAACTTCCCCCCGATTTCTACCCGTTACTCGCGGGAGCCGAATCCGGTGCAGGAGCAGGGGCCAATCAGCCACCTAAAGAGAAATTTGTCCCACAGGCATACCGGAAAGCCATGGCAAGCCGTACACAAGCTTCAAAAATCCAGGTGGGCGGTCGCACTCTGGTGAATTCAAACCAGACTCCAAACCAGACTCCGAAGGATTTTACCCCTTCCGATACCGGCCTTATAAAAGTAGGTTCCAGGGTGGAGCACCCACGCTTTGGAATCGGGGAGGTGGCTCAATTGGAGGGAGCCGACTCCAACATCAAAGCCACAGTCCAGTTTCCGGTAGGGACCAAGCAGCTGCTGCTAAAATTTGCCAAACTGAGGGTGGTGGATTAAACCCTCATTTGTCATCCTGATTTAAAAGAAGTATTTTTGTAAAAAATTCAATCAATGACATACGATTATAACTCCAGCCGTAACAAGCTGATCCTGCCCGAATATGGTAGAAATATACAGAAGATGGTTAACCACCTTAAGACCATCGAGGACCGTGATGAGAGAAATAAGGCAGCAAAAACTGTGATAGGAGTGATGGGAAATCTGAATCCCCACCTGAGGGATGTGAATGATTTCAAGCACAAACTCTGGGATCACCTGGCGATTATCTCCGATTTTGACCTGGATATTGATTCTCCCTATGAATGGCCGGAGCGGGAATCGCTGCAAAGCAAACCAGAAAGAGTGCCCTATTCCCAGCATGCCATCCGGAAGAAACATTATGGCAGATCCATTGTGTTAATGATCGATAAGGCGGTTGAACTTGAGCCGGGTGAAGAGAAGGAGGACCTGGTAAAGATGATTGCCTATCACATGAAAAAATCCTACCTCACCTGGAACAGGGAAGCGGTCAGTGATGAGATGATCTTTTTGGATATGAAGAACTTGTCGGGCGGGAAACTGGAGGTAAGTAAAGATTTGAAACTTCCCGAGACCAAAGATATCCTCGCCAAAAACCGCAGCAAGAAAAAAACAGGAGGAGGGAAGAAGAAACAGCATTCCTGATCCATGGGTAAGTTCATTATTGAAGGAGGACGCAGACTCCATGGGGAGATCACTCCCCAGGGTGCCAAAAATGAAGCATTACAAATCCTGTGTGCCACCCTTCTAACCGCTGATCCCATTACCATTCACAATCTTCCACGTATTAAAGATGTACATCTGCTGATTCAGCTCCTGGAGGACCTGGGTGTAAAAGTAGAGAAGCTGGAAGAGACCACCTACAGGTTCAGTGCACTTCATGTGGATCTGGACTATTTTCAGACCGAAGCATATATCAGTCAATCGGCTGCATTGCGTGGATCGGTGATGATCCTTGGACCACTGCTTGCCCGTTTTGGAAGAGCCGTTCTGCCCAAACCCGGAGGAGATAAGATCGGACGACGCAGGCTTGATACGCACTTCCTTGGATTTCAGGCGCTTGGGGCTACCTTTGACTTTGACCATACCGAGAATTTTTACCGGGTCAATGCTTCAAATCTGAAAGGAGCCTATATGCTGCTGGATGAAGCTTCTGTGACCGGTACTGCCAATGTGATTATGGCCAGTGTACTTGCGAATGGAACCACCACCATCTACAATGCAGCCTGTGAACCCTATATTCAGCAGCTCTGCAAAATGCTGGTAAGGATGGGGGCCAAAATCTCCGGAATTGGTTCAAACCTGCTTACCATCAAGGGCGTGGGCAAACTGGAAGGAACCGATCACACCATTCTTCCCGATATGATTGAGGTGGGTAGTTTCGTTGGTCTGGCTGCCATGACCCGTTCCGAGCTGACCATTAAGAATGTGGCCTACGATCAACTGGGTATCATTCCCTCCTCATTTAAGCGCCTGGGTATAGCCATAGAACATAGAGGAGACGACCTGTACATTGCGGCACAGGAACACTATGCCATCGAAACATTTATAGATGGCGCTATCATGACCATCGCCGATTCACCCTGGCCCGGACTTACCCCCGACCTGCTCAGCGTGATGCTGGTTATCGCCACACAGGCAAAAGGGAGTGTGCTGATCCATCAGAAGATGTTTGAGAGCCGTCTTTTCTTCGTAGATAAATTGATAGATATGGGGGCGCAGATCATTTTATGTGATCCGCACCGCGCCACAGTAATTGGTCTCGACCACTCCATCAGGCTCAGGGCCACCACCATGTCTTCACCCGATATCAGGGCTGGTGTAGCTCTTCTAATTGCTGCCATGTCGGCCGAAGGCACAAGTACCATTTACAACATCGAACAAATTGACCGGGGGTATGAGCAGATAGATCTCAGACTTAACCAGCTGGGAGCCTCCATCCGTCGTGAGTCCTGAACCTAAATCCTTAATCATGAAAAAGTTTTTTTACCTCTTGTTTGTATCGCTGTTCTTACTGTCATGTACCTTAAAGAGTGGAAACAGTTCGCAGTTGCAGACCTCCTCAGAGGAGCAAAATGGAGTAAAAACCGGGATCAATATCGGAGAACGGGCACCTGAACTGGTCTTTGAGTCGCCCGATGGAAAGAAAATCGCCCTCACCTCACTCCGCGGAAAGATGGTTTTAATTGATTTTTGGGCAGCCTGGTGTTCCCCCTGTCGGATGGAGAATCCCAACCTGGTAAAAACCTACAATCACTTTAAGAACAAAGAGTTTGTTAACGGATCGGGGTTTACTGTATACGGAGTATCCCTGGACAGACGCATGGAAGACTGGGTAACCGCCATTGAAAAAGATGGCTTGGAATGGGAATACCATGTGAGCGACCTGAAGGGCTGGAAATCGGTCCCCGCTGCCATGTATGGTGTAATGGGGATCCCCATGAATTTCTTAATTGACGGGGACGGCATTATCGTGGCCAAAGGACTGAGGAGGGAGTACCTCGATAACAAGCTGAAAGAGCATCTAAAATAGCATCGTACGGTTAAGCACCCTTGTTAAACAGCTCTCAGCTTAATTGAACATCATGAAAATTACTGAGACCGATCTCTCTTTGGCCCTCTTCAATCTCATGGACCATCCTGGTAAGTTGTTCATTCACCGGGGTTGGTATATTAAACTCTCTGCCCTTTGAAGCGATATACCCGTTGTAATTATTGACTTCAGTTTTCCGACCCCTTTTCAGGCTCTGAAGGCTGGAGGATTTAAGTTTGCGGTATTTGACGCCAATCACCCTGATGGTCAGGTGCGTTTTGAAATTTGCTAAGAATCCGGGAGCTACGAACTTATAAAAATCCAGTTTACCCCGAGCGCCCGGTGCCACCTTAATCCCCATGGCTCCGGCCACCATGATCGCCTCCCTGATGATTTCAATAAAAATGATCCTGGCTCTCCTCTTTTTCATGATCTCCCCCAGGTATAAACCGCTGCATACCCCCAGGGTGGTAATGCACGAATTGATGATCATCTTGGAGTAGAGTTCCGAAAGGATGTCATTGCTTATCCTGGTCTCTATGAGATTTTCCATGATGTCAGACAGTCGTTCCAGCTCTTCATCCTGCTCCCGGTTCCAGTTCCCCAGAACACATTCACCTCCGGAGGTCATCTCCACCTTCCCGGGTGCATGCATGGTGCCTCCCCAGCCTACCACGCAACCAATGGTTCTCTTTTCACCAACCACCTCAGCCAGCAGCTCCTCACAGATCCCGTTTTGCATGGAGACCACCCGGGAGTTTTTGTGCAGGTAGGGAAGAAGTGTTTTTGCCGATTCCACCATAGCATCCCCCTTGGTAACGATCAACACATAATCAAATACCCCATCCAGCTGGTCAATCCTGGCCACCGATGGAATCGGCTGGGTAAAGATTCCGCAGTAGCCACTGACTTCAATGCCTGTGGAGCTAATCTTTTCAGCCAGCTCCTCGTACTTGGTAACCAGCTGAATATTGAAGCCTTTACGCATCAGTACACCGGCAACCACACCGCCGATGGCACCCGGGCCCACTACACAGATACGTATATTTTTATCCATTGATTGGGTTATATATTTGGCAAAATAGGGATATTCTATCAATTATTTGACAAACGTTATAAATTCCTGTAACTTGAATGTACTAATCAAATTAGTAGGCTTTTACAAATGGGGATCGTCACAACCTGAGGTTTTTATCCGCATTGTAACCCAAGCCATCATTGACCTCAGGAGCCTCTCACTATAAATCAACGACTATTCTTCACACTTTTAATTCTGAGCATGAAAAGAACATTTCATCTCTGCATGGTACTGGGGACCTGTTACATTTTTATCCTCTCTCCTTTGCAGGCACAAACAGTGAGCTGGCCACAGTTCCGAGGAATGAATTCTTCGGGTGTGGCAAATGAGAACCAGGAGCCTCCTGTCAAATTTGGAACCGGGGAGCTCACACTCTGGAACATCCCACTTTCAAAAGGTTGCTCTTCCCCCTGTATTTGGGACAATCGAATTTTTCTTACCGGTTTTGATGAGGAAGCCGGGCAGTTTCAAATGTATTGCATCAACCGGAACAATGGTTCCGTCTTATGGGAAAAGAATCTGCAGACCAATGAAATTGAGACGGTCCACCCTGTTAGCTACCCTGCCAATGCCACCCCGGTTACGGATGGAGAACGAGTGATTTTCTACTTTAGTTCTTATGGCCTTCTTTGCTTTGACCTGAATGGAGAAAAACAGTGGGAAATGGAAATGCCTATTCCAGAATCACGTCATGGGATGGGAACTTCACCGGCGATTGCTGGTGATTTATTGATCCTGAACTGCTTTGGGCATAAGAATGATCCCTGCCTGCTGGCTATCGATAAATACAACGGAGAAACTGTCTGGAAGTATTCCTGGCCCGTAGATGAGGGTGGATGGGCAGATAGCTATTCCACACCTGTGGTTCATGAAGACCAGGTCATTATTTACAGAAGTGCAGATATTTCTTCATATGATGTAAAAACCGGGGATCAAAAATGGTGGTTCAATACTGGAATGGGCGATGCGGTTTGCACCCCGGTTATCGGTAATAACATGGTGTATGTAACTGTCTTCAGTACATTTGGAAATAGTGCAGTTCGTGCACAATTCCCGGATTTTGAAGCCCTTGCCTCTGACTATGATAAGAACCAGGACAGCTTAATAACCAAAGAGGAAATTGAGGGATTTGAGTTTATAACTTACCCGGAGAAAGGAGTCGAGGTTTCAGGCATTATAAAGGTAGCAGACTGGTTTTGGTGGTATGATCATAATGGGGATACTTATATAGACAGTACGGAATGGACCGCATTACTCGAGCTCTGTGAATCAGATTATCTAAAACAGGGAATCAAAGCCTTTCGATTCGGTGGGGAAGGAGATATAAGCTTTAGTAATTTCATCTGGGGAGAACCGGCGCATGTTCCTCATGTAACCTCACCTCTGTTTTATAAAAACAGGGTATATATGATAAAAAGCGGGGGTATTTTATCCTGCTTCAAGGCAGATGACGGGGCTTTGCAATATTCTGATAGAATTGGTGCAGCGGGAGCCTATTTTGCCTCCCCAATTGCTGCCAATGGAAAGATCTATTTTACTTCCAGGAATGGAATTATCACAGTAATAGAAGATGGAGAGAAGCTGAATATTCTTGCAAGGAATGATCTGGATGAAATCATATCTGCCACGCCTGCCATTGTTGACAATAAGATATATGTGCGAACAGATACCAATCTTTATGCATTTGGGATTCAGTAGCCAGCTATAGACACCATACATAACAGAAGAGGCCACTCAAACGAGCAGCCTCTTCCTCAATTTTATATTTCCAGTACGCTTTGAACAGCGTTAGGAGTTGTATAGTCGGAAGGATTTTGGATGAGTTGCCTTAGCGGATGCGAAGCATACGGTTCAGCAACGAGGACAATATCCTGTAGACTTAACCTACTCCTCTTCCTGTTCTGCAGCGTACGCCTTCAACAGTTCGTCCTGAATCTCACCTGGAACCTGTGCATACTCATCGAACTTCATGCTATACATGGCACGTCCGCTGGTAAGTGAGCTCAGTGAGGTGGAATATTTATTCATCTCTGCAAGAGGTACCCTGGCAGTGATCTTCTCAAAGCCCTTCTCGCTGGACATTCCCTGAACAATGGCACGCCTTCCCTGAAGATCGCTCATTACGTCACCCATATAGTCTCCGGGTACAAGTACCTCCACTTCATATATCGGTTCCATGATTTTAGGTCCGGCATCTTTAAAGGCCTGACTGAAAGCATGGCGTCCGGCGAGCATGAAGGAGATCTCATTGGAATCAACGGGGTGCATTTTACCATCATATACATAAACGCGAATATCGCGGGCATAGGAACCGGTCAGCGGACCTTCTTCCAGTTTCTCCATGATCCCTTTAAGGATGGCGGGAAGGAAACGTGCATCAATGGATCCACCTACAATACCGTTAACAAATTCCAGTGTTCCACCCCAGCTTAGTTTGTGGGTATCCACACCCCGGTTGGCCATTTTTTGATCCTTACCACCCAGTTTGAACATTTTCTTAGGTTCAGAACCTTCCTTATAGGGCTCAATGACCATATGCACTTCACCAAACTGTCCGGAGCCACCCGACTGCTTCTTGTGCCTGTAGTCAGCCTGGGCAAATTTGGTAATGGTTTCACGGTAAGGAATCTTGGGAGCGACAAATTCGGTCTCCACTTTAAAGTCATTATCCAGGTGCCACTTCACAATATTCAGATGGTATTCACCCTGTCCTGAAAGAATGATCTGCTTAAGCTCTTTGCTGTATTCTACGGTAACAGTTGGATCTTCCTGGTTAATTCTGGTGAGCGCCTCACCCAGTTTCTCTTCGTCACCTTCAGTCACTGTTTTGATGGCTGTCCTGAATTTGGGATCAGGGAAAGGAATATTGCTGAACTCATAAGAGACATCAGGTGATGTAAGTGTATTGTTTGTTTTGGTGTTTTTCATCTTTACTGTACAACCAATATCTCCGGCTGCAAGGGAAGATACCTTTTCACGGTTCTTACCCAGAGGGGCAAAGATCTGAGAAAAGCGCTCCTTGTTACGGGTGGCATTGTTAGTCAGGTCGACACCCTCTTTGACTTCGCCCGACATCACTTTGAAGAAGTTAATCTCCCCGATGTGGGATTCAACGGTAGTTTTAAAAACAAATATTGATGTGGGTCCGCTGGCATTGCACTTAACTTCGGTACCGTCAACGGTGGCTACAGGTC
>JAOZUK010000382.1:0-1604 GCA_029938715.1 Bacteroidales bacterium
GCAGACTGGCGGGTTATCTCTGCATGGGCATCCAGATCGGGATCATTGCTGTAAGGGTAGAGTTCCATCTTTCGGGAATTCAAGATAAGCTTCAGGATACGCCTGACAGAAGTGTTTATATCTTCCTCTGACAATTCACCGTTTTTGGCGGCCTTTTTCAATGCTTTGTGCTGCTTTCTTGTCCCTGGTTCCAGCAGATCATTCCCCGCATGGATCTGAGCATGTGGATTTTTACCTCCGAACCAGTCGGTCATTACAATTCCTTCAAATCCCCAGTCATCGCGTAAAATGTCTGTAAGAATATAGCGGCTTTCAGAAGCATAGGTACCGTTCACCTTGTTGTAGGATGACATGATGGTCCATGGTTGCGCTTTTTTTACAATGATTTCAAATCCCTTGAGGTATATTTCCCGAAATGCCCTTTCAGAAACAAGCACATCGTTGAAGTTTCGGTTTGTTTCCTGGTTATTAGCAACAAAGTGTTTCACAGATGTTCCGACGCCATTGGATTCTATACCGTTCACAATGGCAGCGCCAATTTCTCCTGTGAGCAGGGGATCTTCTGAGTAATATTCGAAATTCCTTCCGCATAGCGGGCTGCGGTGAATATTTGCTCCTGGTCCCAGAATGACATCCAGGCCATATTCCAGGGTCTCGTTGCCCATGGCATCACCCACTTTTTCTACCAGGTCGACATTCCAGGTAGAAGCCAGCAAGGTACCGATTGGGAAGGCCGTACAATAGTAAGTGTTATCGTCGTTTTTCCGGGTGGGATTAATGCGCAACCCGGCCGGACCATCGGACAGATAGAGGGTAGGAATACCCAGACGAGGAGTGGAAACGATTGTTCCTACTGCTCCCCGCACACCCTCATCAGAGGGGCCCAGTCCCATAGCCGATTTCATGCCGGACCCTTTGAGCAAACGAATTTTCTCATCCATGGTCATTTGCGACAACAGGTCATTTGCTCTCTCTTCCAATGGATTTCGTACATCTTCATAAATATCCAATTCACCATTCCTGTTCAGATCCCTGAAAGTATAGCCTTTGTCTGTAATCTCTTTTATATCAGTATTTTCGTACGTGTCCTTTTTTTCGATATTGATCACATTTGAATTGAAATAAAATCCGGTGCTGATAACAATCAAAAGGGCCAGACCTAGTATGGATAGCACTACCTTGAGTACCATTTTCAATGTTTTATTCATAATTTTGCTTAATAAGAGTCAATATGACTCAAATATAGACTATATTTAGGACTCTGCAATAAACAACCTATAGAATATGTTGAAAGAGATCAGGAAATATATCGAAACTATGGAAAAAGAGGCTATTCCGCAGTTGTCGGTAAACTGTGTTATTGTGGGCTTTCATGAAAGAACGCTCAAGGTGGTCGTAAATAAGGTAACGGCCGGGGATAATATGCTGATGGTCCTTCCCGGCGGGTATGTAAATCAAAGGGAAGACCTTTCGGAAGCAGTTGAAAGAATTGTTAAAGAGAGCACAGGCCTGGAAAATATGCTCTTCAGACAATTTGACATTTTTGGCAAGGCTTCCCGATCATTTGCGAAGGAACTGACTGTAAATGCAGATCTCCAATCTGA
>JAOZUK010000382.1:1704-3078 GCA_029938715.1 Bacteroidales bacterium
TCAGATCAAATGCTGCTTAATTGGTTCTCTAAACGCTTCATCAGTCTGTGCTATATCGCAATGGTCGATTATCGGACCATTGATCTTAAGCCTACAGAATTTTTCGAGTCGGCCAGTTGGTTCCCCATGGACCAGGCCGGAATCCTGGCTATGGATCATGGTGATATTCTTCTGAGCGCGCGGGAGTTTTTGTTGAAAGAAATGCCCTACACGCCCATCGTGGCAAATTTGCTTCCGGCCCAATTCACCCTGCCTGATCTCCAGGCCTTGATGGAAGCTATTCTAATCCGGAACATTGATCGGCCAAATTTTAGACGGAAAATCCTCAGCACGGGCATTCTGGAGAAAGTAGGCGTTGACAATACCGGCAAAAGGAGACCTGCCGATATTTACAGGTTTAAATACGGCAAGAATTCCACCCTGATGGACGAATTCAAGTTTGGATTTTGAGACTACACTAAGGCATCAGTTGCTTTAGATACGGACCATGATCCTGGAACAGTTTCACTGGATTCCCAGATGATACTCCTGCAGTGATTTTACTTTATAAGCTCCTTCTCTTCTGTCTTTAATTCCCATTGTGGCAGCCAGTGCAGCCGATGTGGTGGTAATATAGGGTACCTTGTGTTTAATGGCGCTCTTCCGGATGTACGAATCATCATACTCACTCTGTTTTCCAGCAGGAGTGTTTACCACCAGGTTTATTACCTTATTTTTAATTGCATCGACTATATTGGGTCTTCCCTCATGAACTTTCTTAATATAATCACATTCGATACCCTGTTTTTCCAGGAATCGTTTGGTTCCTTCGGTTGCCATGATGTTGAACTTCATGGCATGGAAATTCCTTACACATTCCAGAATCTTGTCCTTGTCTCTGTCGGCAATCGTTATCAATACGGTACCTTCTACGGGCAGGCTGGTTTGTGTAGCTTCCTGGGATTTATAAAATGCCAGTCCGTATGAATCTGCCAATCCGAGAACCTCCCCGGTGGATCTCATCTCGGGGCTGAGTAATGGATCCACATCCGGGAACATGTTGAATGGAAATACCGCCTCTTTTACACCATAGTGCTCAAATTTCTGCTCCTTAAAACCAAAATCGGAGACTTTTTGTCCAAGCACAAGCTGGGTAGCGATCCTGGCCATGGAAATATTGCATATTTTGGAAACAAGAGGTACCGTACGTGATGCCCTGGGATTTGCCTCCAGGATATAGACAACATCATTGTAAATGGCATACTGTATATTCATAAGGCCAACCACGTGTAGTTCTTTGGCGATTTTTCTGGTGTATTCTTTAATGGTATCCTGGTGTTTTTCCGAAATGATCACCGGAGGGATGACGCACGCCGAATCTCCGGAATGAATCCC
>JAOZUK010000383.1 GCA_029938715.1 Bacteroidales bacterium
GCGATTTGAATGATGACCAGTGGGAGACCGGCGCCTATCCCAATTTTGCACCTACACCCTATATCAGGCCCAAATATGATTTCTCCCCGGGATGGATGGAGGCAGGAATAATCTGCACTTATAACATGTACCGTTCTTACGCCGATACCAGAATCATAAAGAAGTACTGGTCGAATATGGAGATGTTTATGGATTTTTATGGACGACGTGCCGGCGATAATTATGTACTGGAGGAAGCCTCATTTGAGGATATCGTTCCCAAGGGTGGATTTGGAGACTGGCTCTCCCTTGGCAAAAAGACTCCGCCCGATATGCTGGCCACTCTCTACTATGGCTATTGTGCACAACTTATGTCTGAAATGGCTGACGCATCGGGTCAAACAGAACGTTCAGGCTATTACAACGATCTGTTTGTAAAGATCAGGGAAGGGCTCTTTGCCCACTACGGGGGTCCCGATGGCACCTTTAAATGTGATGAAAAAGCCTATGGAAATGGAAAAGGCTATGTGGATGGGGAGTTGGGATTTGAAGGGCATACACAGACCGCCTATGCCAATGCGCTCTATATGGATTTTTATACTCCTGAAGAAGAGGTAAGAGCCGGAGAACATCTGGTACAGCTTATCGGAGAGAATGGAGGGAAAGTGTCTGCCGGGTTCCTGGGAACCAAGCCCATGTTGCCTTCTCTTTCAAAAATGGGATATACCCGGCTGGCCTATGACCTATTTCTGAGTGAAGAGTACCCTTCATGGGGATTTGAAATTGCAAATGGTGCCTCTACCATCTGGGAACGCTGGAATAGTTACACCCATGAGGAGGGTTTCGGAGGTGAGAGGAATGCAGGGATGAACTCCTTTAACCACTATGCATTTGGAGCCGTTTGCGAATGGATGTATGAATATGCAGCAGGTATTAAAGCTGCTTCGCCTGCCTACCGCCATATAACCATCAGGCCTGAGGTGGATCGGCGATTGGGATACCTGACCGCTGAATATCAATCCATTTCGGGCCCCATTCGATCTGCGTGGAAATTTGAAAGTGACGGCCTTGCTATGGAAGTATCCGTACCGGTCAATGTGAGCGCTACCATCTATGTACCCGCAGAATCTTTGGAAGCGATCACCGAAGGGGGTGAGTCGGTTGAAAATGTATCCGGATTGACTTTTATGACCATGGAAAAGGGTTTTGCCGTTTTCGCAGCGGGGTCAGGCGATTATAAATTCCTGGTCAAACAGTAAGATTGGACTCAAAAGATTGAAATCATGATAGCTATTGAAAGATCATCGATTGGAAGAATCGCCACCGTTGTATTTGTAACCGTGTTGGTAATCCTTACTTCTTGTGAGACCAAACAGGAACCCCAACCACCCAACCTGCTGTTTGTTTTCTCAGACCAGCATACCTACGATATGCTGGGTTGTTACGGCAACGACCAGGTGATCTCACCAAATATTGATCAGCTGGCCAGGGAGGGTTTGATGTTCAACCATTGCATCTCCAATTCACCCACTTGTACTCCATACAGGGGAATGCTTATGAGCGGAAGGCATCCTCTGCACAATGGGTGCTTTACCAACGATCGTCCCCTGATCCCGGGACACGGTAAGAAGTTTGCGGAGGTGTTGAGGGACGCCGGTTACCATACCGGGTATGTGGGGAAGTGGCACCTGTTAGGAGGAGACAGGGACCGGCCCATTCCGGAGGGACCCATGCGGTATGGATTTGATGAGCTCTTTTACAGCAACAACTGTCATGTGGACTTCAGGCCCGGGAATTGCTTCTACTGGAACGAAGAGGGAGAGAAGAGCTACTTCGATGTGTGGGAGGCATATGGCCAGACCAACCAGGCGCTGGAATTTTTGGATGGTCGCAAGGATCAGAAGGAACCCTTCGCCCTTTTTGTATCCTGGCATCCACCCCACGACTGGGGGAAATTTGAAGGGGAGGATGGAAAAATGCATTACAGGTACGGATCACTGGATGAGTTAATGGAGTATTATCAGCGCGATAGCATCAGGGTACGGCCAGGAATGGAGGATACACCCGATTTGAGAAGAATGTACCATGGGCAAATGGCCATGGTTACCGGTGTGGACATAGCTTTTGGCCAGTTAATGGAGAAACTGAAGGAGTTGGGTGCAGATGAAAATACGCTGGTGGTATTTACCTCCGACCACGGGGATATGCTGGAGTTTGCCAGCGCATCTGTTCCTAAACAGTACCCCCATGATTACTCCTTACGCGTACCCTATATCATGCGTTGGCCAGGTAAAATTGCTGAAAACCAAGATACCGATCTGCTCTTTGGTGCCCTTGATATGATGCCCACCATCCTTGGAATTATGAACCTGGAGATCCCTAAAGAGGTTCAGGGAAAAGACCTCTCACAGCCCATCCTGAATGGTAATGAGGATGCAGTGGATTATATTCCCATCTGGTCCTTCTATAAGCACAGTTTTAAAGGAGTGATTACCAAAGAGTGGACCTACTCAGCCACCAAGACCAATGAATCGCCTCTTCATTCGGTCCTTTTCGATCGCCGGAAGGATCCTTACCAGCTGGAGAACCTGTTTGAATCGGAGTCACATCAAGCCATCAGGGATTCACTCTGGAAGGTTACTGCAGCCTGGATGGAAGAGTTTGAAGATGAATTCTATACCCATGAGGATCTTGCGGTGAAGTCCCAGGATGAGTGGGATAGTAACAGAACCCTTTTACCCATAGAGGTATTACAGGCAAGCAGGATCAAATAGTGCAACGGTTGTCACAGTTTGTGAATTGAATTTCTGCCCAAAGCGGACTATATTATAACTTTCAATATTTCTAACATAGAGGTCATGATTTCACAAACTTTCACTTCAATTCTATGCATGCTAACGATGTGTGCGGTAAGCCTTTCAGGGCAAACCCTTCCTGAACCTGCACTTGAGATCCCGCTGTACGAAGGTGTGGCACCAGGTTCGGAAAAGTGGGACTGGACCGAGAATCTGCTAATCACTGAAACGGGGATGCCCATTATCCAGAATGTGGTAGATCCCGTTCTGCAATACTACCCGGCAGATCCCGACAAGGC
>JAOZUK010000384.1:0-1444 GCA_029938715.1 Bacteroidales bacterium
GCCGAGGGTTTGGATGAAGTCATTTCAGCGGGCCGGGAGGCCTGGTCCTCATGCTGGTATGAAGAAGATTGGGGTATGATCCAACCTCAATTTCGAGTAACTTCCATATGGAATGAAGTTGGAGCAGGATTGGATGTCGGAGGCGTCCAGGCCCTTATTGCCAAGCATTGGCGCATTAACTCGGTAGCGCCTGCTTCCGCTGCTCATGCTCAGTTGGTTTGGGAAAACAGAGGCAAGGTTTCGGAAGAATTGCCAGAATCAAAAAGATTCCCTGAGGTAGATATTTTTAAGAGAGATACAGATGTCCAGGACCCAGAGTATGTAAAATGGATCACGGAATTTTATCAGAAATGGGCAAAGAGTAATTTTGGAGTGGAAAAATCCATTGAACTTGGAACTCTTCTGGCCTCAATAGACAGAGCAGGAGAACCTGCACGACCCATGGAAGGAATACACAATGCCATACCCGCTATCTCAACATGGGAACCAGCCCCCAGCGTAATCAGGGCAAGCTATCCGGATGATGGTGAGCCAACTACTTTCTCTGGTCAGTTTGCCGAAGCTTTTGATATTTATCATCAATTTTGTTCATATAAGGAAGATATTGTTGGGACCGGGAACAGGGACCGGTATATGTACTGGTATCATTTCTTTAAATCTCAAATAGAGATGGGCAGATTCGCCTGTCACCGCGCCGCCGCAGAGAAAGATGGTATGACCGAAGCGGAGAAAGACAGCCTGGTGGCCTGCTGGGGCAGAATTATGAAACATGAAATTCAGCGGGTAAGAAATATTTCAGAACTGGGAATAATACTTCAGTTACAGCAGGCCACATGGGATAAAATATGCAGGGATGGATATGGAATTACCAATATGGACACCCTTTACGAGGGTGAAACAGCAGTCAGGGCCATGCCAGAAATCACTCAGATCAATGAAGGTGAAAGCTTTGAACAAAATGTACTTTTTCTAGGTAATGGAAAGGTAACAGACCCTTATATTTACTATCGGGAGATTGGGTCCTCTGGACCGTTCTCAACTGCTCCCCTTTCCCCCATTGGAAGCAATAAACAGGTCATGAAATCCAAACTGCACAATCCTGGTTACGATTTTGAGTATTTTATACAAGGGACCATGGACGGTGAAACAGTCACCTACCCTGTAACAGGTGGAGCCCATTCCGAAAACATCAATAAAACCGTCATTATCATTAAAAAATCCGGGGCCTAATCCTTTACGCAGCGAACAGCAAATCCTGTCTGCCTGGGGTATTTGTTCCTGCCTACATCGTTGTCATTAAAATGTATGTTCCGAAACCAGGCATGACTGCTGTTGTATTCAGAAGCGCTCCAGAAATCGGCATCTTCCCCCATGCTGACGAATGTTCCATCAGCATTCCGGTAACCCCCTGGAAAGGCTGAAAATCCTGTTTCGTTATTTGCTC
>JAOZUK010000384.1:1544-3070 GCA_029938715.1 Bacteroidales bacterium
TTCATTTTGGTTTCCTGCATTAGATTCCACAAAATTTTAAATCCTATTTCAAAGGTTGATTGTCAGTTTAGCTAAAATAATAGTCAAAGCAGCACTAAAAAACACTTGCAGACTATTTCGGAAGACTTTCCTTTTATTCCGGAAGATTTTTCAACAATCAGGCAGCTATCAGGTGTAATTTTATTTCATCGGTCTGGATTATTATTGTCTGGTTTTTTATACTCTTTCCGGGCATATTCTGATAGATCAATGGATTGATTCACTTCTATAATAAATTAAATATGAGATACTCAAGGGTTGCAGTTCTTTTTTTGTGTGTGCTATTCATTAACACCTTTGGGATACCACCATTAACAGCTTCGGATGTGAAGGCCGATTTTTACGTGGCCACAAATGGAAATGATTCCTGGTCTGGAAAGCTTGATAGTCCTAATAGTAGCAATTCAGATGGTCCTTTTGCCACTATAGAAAGGGCCAGGGATGAAATAAGAAAATTGACAGAAAGTGAAAGGAAGACGGACATCTGCGTTCTCATCAGAGGGGGAAGGTACTATCTGAAAGAGACAGTGGTTTTTGGTTTAGAAGACGCAGCTGCAAATGGCCATACGATAAGGTATGCTGCATATCCAGGGGAAGAACCCGTATTCAGCTCAGGGATCAGAATAGATGGATGGGAACAATATAAAGAGCGAGGATGGAAGCAGTTTCAGGAAAGTACATCTGAACTTCCTGAGCTGGCCAAAGCTAATGTTTGGGTTGCAGATATCCCTGAGGAACTTGGTACTTTTCGAACTTTATACCACCACGACAACAGGCTTCCCAGGTCACGTTCCCAGGCCTATGTGGTTGACGATCCGCATCCTTCAATTAAAGATCCTCACAGGGAATTCAAATTTGCTGAAGGAACGATGAAAAAATGGTCAAACTTTGAGGATGTTGAGTTGATCGTTCGTCGCTTACACTTTACCATCACGATCCTCTCACTGGAAGCTATAGACGAAGAGAAACAGATCGCCAGGACAGACATTCATAACTATGGGAGTCTGCATACTATCTTGAGTGAAAGACCCCAGGCCATAGAAGAAGGTGAACCCACAGTATGGGTTGAAAATACACTTGAAGCACTTGATTGTCCGGGTGAATGGGCCCTGGACAGTAAAAATGGGAAACTATTCCTGTGGCCAAGGGATGATCAACCTGGAGATAACATTTATGCACCATGCCTGACAGAACTCATTCGCGTTGAAGGAGCAATCGATTTTGATGGTCCTGCAGATAAACCGGTGCAGGGATTAGTCTTTAAAGACCTGGCATTTACCCAGGCAGACCGGGGCAAGGTTAAGATTGATGACAGATCCATACAACACGATTGGGAAATGATCGACAAAGCAGATGCTCTGTTGCGCTTTCGGGGAGCCGAAAATTGTGTAGTGGAAGCCTGCAGGTTTTTTAACAGCGGGGGGTCCGCCATCCGGCTGGATCTGCACTGCCAGAATAACCGGATCTATAACAATGAGATCAATCAC
>JAOZUK010000033.1 GCA_029938715.1 Bacteroidales bacterium
GTTCACAAACTACAGTCGCTAAAGCGATGTAAGTGGAAAGTGGAAAGTGGAAAGTATAAAGTCCAAAAGATGAATAACTACTTGATTAGGAACGCGAAGATTGTAAATAAAGGGAGTATCACCCATGGGTTTGTGCTGGTTCGGGGGGGAATTATTCGTGCTGTAGCTAAAGGGGAACCCACTGCAGATCAGGATCAGGTGGAAGTGATTGATGCCCATGGCAAATACCTGATTCCGGGGGTTATTGATGACCAGGTACATTTTCGTGAACCTGGGCTGACTCACAAAGCAGAGATTGCCACCGAGTCCAAAGCAGCTGTAGCCGGAGGGATCACCTCATTTATGGAGATGCCCAATACCAAACCACTGGCCACTTCCATAGAGGAGCTGGAAAAGAAGTATATACGGGCCTCCGAGGTCTCCTTGGCCAACTACTCGTTCTACCTGGGTGCGACCAATGACAATATGGAGGAAATTAAGAAGTTGGATCCAGCAAGCAATTGTGGAGTTAAAGTCTTCATGGGCTCTTCCACAGGCAATATGCTGGTAGACGATCCCCAGGCCCTTGAAAAGATATTCGCTGGTTCGCCTGTACTGGTTGCCACCCACTGCGAAGATGAGGCTACCATTCAAAAGAATACCAAAGAGATACGAGAAATCTATGGGGAAGATGTACCGGTGAATCTTCATCCTCAAATCAGGAGCGAAGAAGCTTGTTTCCTTTCAAGCTCTCTGGCAGTAGAACTGGCAAAGAAACATAATACCCGGTTGCATGTCCTCCACATATCTACAGCAAAGGAACTGGATCTATTTCAACAGGGAACCAACTTTGATAAGAAAAGGATAACTGCTGAGGTCTGTGTTCACCACCTCTGGTTCTGCGACAAAGATTATGAAAAAAAAGGGACCCTGATCAAGTGGAATCCGGCAGTAAAAACTGAACATGACAGAGATTCGTTGCTGGCTGCCCTTTTAAATGATAAGCTGGATGTGGTTGCCACCGATCATGCGCCGCATACCATTGAGGAGAAGCAGAGTAAGTACTTTCAGTCACCGTCCGGAGGTCCTTTGGTACAGCATTCCCTGGTGGCCATGCTTGAATTGGTATACCAGAATAAGCTAAGCCTCGAGAAAGTAGTTGAAAAGATGTGCCATGCACCCGCCAGGCTTTTTAATGTGAAGGAACGGGGATTTATTGAACCGGGATATAAAGCCGATTTGGTGCTTCTGGATAAAGATCAGGAGTGGACCGTGGCCCATAAAAATATCCTCTATAAATGTGGATGGTCACCCTTTACGGGAGAGACCTTTCATTGGAAGATTTCTCACACCTGGGTAAATGGAAAGCTGGTCTACAAGGAGGGATTGTTTAATGAGATGGTGCGTGGCGAAAGGTTGGGTTTTGATAGGAAAAGTTAGTAGTTAATAGGTTAAAACGAAGTGAGCATATTAACGCTTGCAAAGCAAGCATAAAATTACACCCATGAACAAAAAGATTGTCGCAATATCAAACTTCCCTTTAATCATAGGAATTTCTCTGATTGCATCCCTGGTCATTTTAATATCGGGATGCAACTCAGGTAAAAAAGGCAGTGCTACGGCCGATCAGAAAAACCCCAAATGCAATGTGGAGAAATCTCTCTTTGGAATGACACCCGAGGGAGATTCTGTCTTGCTGTTTACCATGACAAATGAACAGGGAATTATAGCAAAAATAACTAACTACGGAGGGATAATAACCGAAATCCATACCCCCGACCGGGATGGGAAGATGGGTAACATTGTACTGGGATTTGACAACCTGGATCAATACCTGGCAGGCCACCCCTACTTTGGTGCCCTGATCGGAAGATATGGGAACCGGATTGCCAACGCTCAGTTTTCTTTGGATGGGGAGACCTACCAACTTGCTGTAAACAATGGCAACAACTCCCTGCATGGAGGAATAATAGGATTTGACAAGGTCATCTGGGCTCCGGAAGTGATTGGTTGTGATGAGCGATCTGCATTAAAACTGACCTATACAAGTCCCGATGGAGAAGAGGGGTATCCAGGAAACCTGACTGTGGTGGTAACATATGAACTGCTTATGGATCAGCTTTTTGTTACCTATGAGGCCGAGACTGATAAAGCCACAGTTCTGAACCTGACCAACCATTCCTATTTCAACCTGGCAGGTGAAGGGACCATTTTGGATCACATTCTCTATATAAATGCCTCAAAGTACACTCCTGTTAATGATGAGTTGATACCCACCGGAGAGCTTGCCATTGTGGAGGGAACTCCATTCGATTTCAGGAAACCCTTTGTTATAGGTGAAAGAATTGCTGAAGTGGAGGGCGATCCGGGAGGTTATGATATCAACTACGTACTGGATGGCTCTTCTGATGATAGGGTGCTGGCAGCTAAAGTGATGGATCCAAAGAGTGGAAGGTTCTTTGAAGTATCCACCACCGAACCGGGTGTCCAGTTTTATACAAGTAATTTTCTGGATGGAACTCTGGTTTCAGGAAAATCCATATATGTAAAGTTCTCTGGCGTGTGCCTGGAAACCCAACATTTTCCTGATTCACCCAATCAGCCGGACTTTCCAACCACCATACTGAGACCCGGAGAGAAATTTATATCCCAGACCATCTTTAAGTTTGGGGTGGAAGAGTAACCTTGTCTATGAGCCCTGACCATCTTTTTTCCCTGTTTACCTTCGAGAAGGAACTTCTGGAAGAAATTAATCATTCAGAAATCATCGAGATCGATCCGGGTACTGTAATCCTGAAGGAAAATGAATTTATTAAGGTTGTACCACTAGTTCTTGAAGGATCAATAAAGCTTCGGAAACTGGATCCCAGTGGCCGTGAGATAATATTTTATCACATTGAGCCGGGTGAAAGTTGTATACTCTCCATTACCTCCTGTGTAAATGGTAAGGAGAGTCAGGCAGAGGCAATTATTGAGAAGAAGACCCGACTGGTTGTGATTGAGGCTGAGAAAATCAGATCATGGATGGACAGGTACCCCAGCTGGAGGAAATTTGTGATTAATTTGTACTATAACCGAATGGCTGAGCTAATGACACTGGTAGATCTGGTACTCTTTAAAAGTGTGGATGCAAGGCTAATCCAGCATCTGAAGGATCATGCTGTCAATAACGAGATTGAAATTACCCATCAGCAACTTGCCGGCGAACTGGGGACGGCCAGAGAGGTTATCTCCAGGTTGTTGAAGCAGATGGAAAGAGACCAGATGATCTCTCTGGAGAGAGGTAAGATCAAAATTATCAATCTATTGTGACTCTGGTCACAATGTTCATGCAAATTGTGAAGCTATTTTTGCACTAAATAAAAATTATTTAGTTATGAAAAAGAACATAGGAATATCAGACAGATGGGTTCGTATTGTAATTGGTCTGGCCATTGGTGCCGCCGGACTCTATTTTAAATCCTGGTGGGGACTGGTTGGGTTAATTCCCCTATCAACAGCACTCATAAGGACCTGCCCCCTATACCTTCCATTTAGAATTTCAACCAGAAGTACCAAATAATTATACCGGGTTGTATCTGAGGTTTATAAGTTAAGCCATCTCGTATGAGGTGGCTTTTTCTTTGAAGGAATGAGAGGGTGCCCGAATGAACACCCTCTCATCTAATCAAAAAATCAACTAATCGGAATTTTACCTCTTCACAAACCGGCTGAAATGAACTTCTCTATCGATTGTTCTTACCTCAATTAAGTACACTCCCGGATTAATTCCCTTCAGTGTCATCTCGTATGTCCGGGCCTGAATGCCTGTTGATGTATTGATCCGGGCACCCATAATGTTTATTAAGGATACAGATTCAATGACATCATCAGACCTGATGGTCAGCTTATTGAGGGCGGGATTGGGATATAATTCAAACCCGGTTGACTCAGTAAAATTTTCAACAACACTCACCAAAGGAGCCTCTAAGCCCTGTACTGCCACCGGCCAAACTCCCGGACTTGGCACGGAGACACCAGTGGCATCGCCCCTTAATGATTCTTCTCCAAAATAGTAGAGGGGCCAGCCGTTGTAGGTTAACTGTGAACGACCAAATACATCAATGGTCCCGAACATAGATTTGTCAAGTGTTGAAGCCACTCCCTTGAGTTCCTCCTCATATATGGGCCACACAGAGTTATTACTGAAATCTGATTTTGTGAAGTTGTTCTGCTCATATGTGTCATTGATGAAAATATAGATCGTTCGACCATACTCATCCACAAAATACTGAACAATCTCTTCTCCGGGCTCATAGTTGCTGTTGTATGCAACTCCATCCTTTCCAATAAGAGGGCCATTCATCAACATAATGGTATAATCGGGCTTTGCCACAAACCAGACATTCCCAACAGCCTCACCTTTTGTTTCTCCGGGATTCAGGTCATTCGCCCAGTAGTAGAGCGGCCAGCCGTTGTAGGTGGTTTGCATTCCACCCTCTGGATGCTCAATTACGCCAAAGTCAGCCATATCGAGTCCATCTCCCGGCTCCGGATCCTCCACATAAAATAGTGGCCAGTTATCCACACACACCCCGGTACATAATGAAGTATCCGGAAGGGCATCTTTGGTGAAATAGTAGAGCGTAAATCCAAAGGCGTCGGTGAGGATTGTTCCCAGCTCAGAATCTTCAGCAAGCATTATGTCTGGCCCCAATGATGACTGAATATCTGTGAAATTCGTGTTGTGATTGAACTCCACTTCCATATTTCCCATGGCTTCTCCTGCTTCAATTCTCCAGGCATGATCGGTGGGTGGGACATCATACATGCCATTTCCATTGTGATCAGCATAGAAATCAACCACATACATGTTTCCAGATTCGATTACAGTAGATTTAATCTGGAAATCGGCATCCTCAATTTTGGGAATAACTATGGTGTCCATGGTTTCCATTGTAGATAAATCTCTCACATACAGGGTAAACATTTGTCCCACATGTGGAGTCATCCCGAAAAAGCTCACCGTCAGAGTATCGGGAGAGGGTTCAATAACACTCACAATTCCAACCATTCCAAGACTTACATGCGGATCACACTGGTAATCATACAATCCAGGCATTGTAAAGACATAGCTGTATACCCAGCCACTTCCCACATCATTGCCGAAGGACTCAGGATTGGACGGGAATTTAGATTTCAAACCATTTACGTTGTGCCGGCCTTCAGAATTGGTCCAGACCACCGTATCCCCCACATGAATGGAAATTGCATCAGGAGTAAATACGTTACTGGTGACATCCACCACATGGGATGTTTGAGCGTTTGCAGCCATTTGCAATCCAGCTGCTAACATAAGAATCCAGATTCCCTGGATCCTGATTGATTTGGTAAATACTTTTTTCATAATCTATCACTTTTAAATAAACATAAGAACTTCGAACTTCACTGGTGAAGTGACTGGTGGAAAGATGATTACTGGAGAAAGATATAATGTATGAAGTAAAAGTATCAGGAAATTGTATAGATATAGTGTAACCAGGGTCACAATGGCATGCCGATAAACTGTTAATTTTGTGTTAATTAATAAGTTACGAGGTCATTTGTGACTCTGGTTACATTAATTCCTCTTACAAATTCTCTAATTTTACCATTAACACCTCTTCCCAATACAATCCTTCAGGTTTTGATCCTGTGAATCACTCATGAATTAACAACCATGAAAAAAAACATCATTTTTCTCCTTATCTACATAGCTGTTTATGGATGCTACTGGGAGAATCAGGAGGCCCTCTATCCCGTAGATCAGTTTTGTGATACAGCTTTCGTCTCTTTTTCCGGGGATATTCTTCCGATCCTGACCAACAACTGCTTCTCCTGCCATAGCAACTCCAATGCGCCTGAAAATGCCTTTGGCATCACCCTTGAAGATCATGTGGATGTTTCTGCCTCCGCAATCCTTATTATCGGGGCCATCAATCACCTGGAGGGCTTCCCTCAGATGCCAAAAAACGGTGTCAAACTGGATACATGTAAAATCAAGGTTTTTGAGGCCTGGGAAAACCAGGGCAGCCTTGATAACTGATCCTTCCCAATATAAATATATTGATCATGAGAGATAATAAAATATACCTACTCTTATTCTTGATATTAGCTTCCTTCCAGGTTTCTGGTCAGGATCTGGAATCCATGCTTGAAGGGCAGATGGAAAAGACCACAGATTATACTTTTGCCACCTTTAAGTCAACCCGTATTCTGAATGGTCATTCCATTGAACACCTTGAAGAGGGTCAGCTTGATTTCAGAATCTCCCACAGGTTTGGACGGATCAACTCGGGTGCTTACGAGTTTTTTGGGCTGGATCAGGCACATATTCATTTAAGCCTGGAATATGGGATTAAGGATTGGATCATGGTAGGACTGGGCAGAGGTACCTTTGAAAAAACTGTGGATGGGTTTACAAAAATCAAATTACTCCGGCAATCAAAAGGAGTAAAGAGCTCACCGGTATCCATTTCAATCATGTCTGGAATTTATGTCAATGGACTGCGTTGGGAGGATAGAGAAAGAGACAATTACTTTTGGCAACGACTTGATTTTGTGCACCAAATAATGATAGCTAGGAAGTTCAGCCCGGGTTTTTCTTTGCAATTAACCCCCTCCTATCTTCACCGTAACATGGTGGAAACAGCTAACGATCCAAATGATATTTTTTCCATTGGGGCAGGTTCAAGGTTGAAGCTCACCAAAAGACTCTCTATCAATGCGGAGTACTTCTATCTTTTTAAACCTGACAATGATCTGCTGTCCACCGAAATTTACAATCCGTTTTCACTGGGGCTCGATATTGAGACCGGTGGGCATGTCTTCCACATCATATTAACAAACTCTGTGGGAATGCGTGAAAACGGATTTCTTGGCCATACCACTGGCAGCTGGCTCAATGGAGATATTCATCTGGGATTCAACATCTCCAGGATATTTCAGCTAAAAAAAAATGAAAACTATCAATGATGAAAAAATCAGTTGCATGCCTGATAATGACGATAATATTGCCCTTCACGATTCAGGGACAGGGAAAATATCTTACCAATAATGGGGTCATCAGCTTCTATTCTCATACCATCGTAGAAGATATTACAGCAGTAAACAATGAGGTGGCTGCTGTTATTGACGGATCCTCTGGCGAAGTAGTAATTATTTTGAAAATGACGCAGTTTCAATTCGAAAAAAAGATGATGCAGGAGCATTTCAATGAGAACTATTTGGAATCCGAAATCTTTCCTAAGGCCACTTTTTCAGGAACAATTCTTAACAATGATGACGTAAAATATAGTATTCCCGGCCTGTATGAAGTAAAGGTGAAAGGGGAAATGACCATCCATGGTCAAACGAAAACTATATCTGAAGAGGGAACCGTTAAAATAACCTCCTCCGGAATTGTCTGCAGTACAAAATTTAAGCTCAATCCGGAGGACTATAAAATTAAAATCCCCGGGATGGTTCGAAAAAACATCTCCAAACAGATGGAAATCACAGTAGAATTACCCTGTGAACTCATTTAAAGGCCATTGAACGTGTTTATTGAATGGCAGTTTTATAATTCAGGGGTAAGCCACACCTGTATCAGAGTGATTTCCCCTGTTCTTCTAAATATCTTATTGCTATTCAACGGATCGATAGTGTCTCCTGCAATCTTCAGTTCGGAGCCGTCTTTGAGATGCAGCTTGACCTTCCGTTGCTCAGAAAGGTGGTATTTAACCGGAACCTGACAATAGGTGAATGCCAATGTATCCTTTTCCATTGGAATCACATTTTTGCTATCCTCCAAATCATAACAAATAAACTGGTCAGCTTTTGAAAGGAATTCTTGCCTCCTTAGAAGGATGGGGTGAAATACAATTGAGCCCTCCCTGGCCAGGATACCCAGCTCTCCCCACCTGGCCAGGATATCCTCCTTCACCTGGCCTGTCATTCCTGGTTGCTGGGCACCTTTATTTCCCGGAGAATGTGAATAGGGATCGGTAGGAAATGCTCCGTAAACATCGGGATCCTTATTCAATCCTATTCCAGCCCTGATTGCATAATAGTGTTCTACCAATCTACCAAGGATCTCTTTGTTATGGGGCTCTGAATCCGCTATATAATAAATGTCGCAAACAGCCAGCAACAATTTGGACACCATATGCCAGTATATGCTTCCCAATCCCTCATACCCATAAAATGTACCTGATCGGCCTGTAAATGATTGGTGATCGAAAACCTGCTCATAGATATCCAGAATAAGTTGGGTCTCGTCGGTTACCATCTGGGCATATGGCCCGGATAAATTATCAAGAGCCTCCTTCAGAAGACCCGCATTTCTTAAATTCCCATTAAAATGATATTCTCCATTCAAATCTTCAACCAGAATCTGTTCATTGGATCGGTCAACAAGGGTTTTCAATAATAGAGAACGCTCAACTAACCCGGATGGAATCCTGTTTTTTTCCATGAAAGAGGGCAGGATGCGATCGGGATAGAGGATATAACTAAACTGGTCCTCCCGAAACAGTTTGCTATTTCTCAGAGCATCCAGCAGAGATACAGCTTCTTTAGAGGATAAAACGCCCGAACTTAATACCGCTACCTGACCCTCAAGCATCTCATACAACCTCCGCAAAAAAAGTTGATCCGCCTCCACACGCATCAGGTTATAAGAGTGGTAGAGCTGATCGCTCCGGGCATTGGACGCAATGGTGATTTCCAATGTCCGGAGGGCCTCATCTAGAAATTCCAGGATCTGATCTACTCCGACCTCTACCCTTTTTCCGGAGAATCCATCCAAATAGATACCCTGCCTGTATTCGCTTCCGGCCTCACCCAACAAATCCATGCACACTTTCATCCCTCTCTCAGAAAGCATGGTTTCGGGGCTATGCAGTTGATTTTTTACAATCTTTTTAATGCGGATTAAAAGTCCGGCTACCTCCTCAGACATCCGTACGGATTCCTTTGTATAGCTTTTAAACAGATCCAGGCAGAATTTAAGGAATGCCCTAAGGTAATAGGTAGTGACCATTGAAACACCCGATCCCACCAGGGCATTATTGGCATCGTTCCATTCGGGTCGCTGTGTATTCATCCAGATCCCTGCTCCGGGAATAAAATTGGACAGTTTAGAAAGCAGTGTAACAAAAAGCTTTTCTGCAAGGTTTACATTCATTACCTGATCACTCTTATCCCAAACCAGCTTTCCATCGGATCCCAGTGACTTTACCCTTCTGCCAATCTTCTCCTCAAGCATTGTATCAAATAGAATGGTATCACGAGGATCGCTTAGAAGTTCTCTGTAAGGTTTAATTCTGTAAGGCACATTGGCATAACTGAACAGGTCCTGAGACAAAAGCCTGTGCAGATGTCCGGGATGATGGTCTGTGGATAATTCCAGGAATTTTAGCAGGTAGACAATCTGGTGGTCTCCCCAGTATCCGATGTTTGACCATGGATCTGAAGGATCAGGAACCTCCCAGTCAATCCCATTGCGGGTGATCCGGTAAGGATTGTATCCATCCGGTGTGGATGCATTCACAAATTTAGAGATCATGCTCTCTATATACTCTGGAAATGAAAGGCACAATGCTTCCCAGTTCTGAAATATATCGCGCCAGTTCCCCTGGAAGTCCAGGTTTTTACTTCCATCCTCTCTCCGGTTTTCAATGGAAAACTTATTCCATGGCCGGCTGGGATCTCCATGACGACGGCTAAAGGTAAGTGGCAGGTATTCGTAACAGAGCCGGGTCAGGCCCGGGTCATCCTGATTGCCCGCCAATTCCAGTAAGTCGTTGTACAGGATTCTCTGGTCGGAAGATTTCAACATGGCATTTGCCTGTTGAACAAGGCCCCTATTGGCTTGAGCAATAAAAGCAAGAAAGTCAGGTATGCCTACTCTATAACCCTCGGGAAACATCCCACCTCGCATCACATTAAACAGCACATTGGTAAGGTGTCTTGAAGTGCTTAATTCGTCATTGGTGCATTGCAAGGCGTCGGATGCCGCCAGGATGTGCCCGAGTTCATCGGTGCTCCCTTTGATATGCTCCTTTAACAACTGTCTCAACTCCTTCTTCGATTTGAGGAGCTTTAATAAACCGGCGATATCCGCTGTATCCTGGTTAACCTCAGCCACAATGCTCCACTCCTTGGTTGCGCCCATGGGGATCTCAACACGGGCATTCAGGAAGTAAGCTCCCCTGGTGGCTTTGACATCATGCTCTGTGATCAATGGGAAACCCGACCGAAAAGAGTCCAGTTGATTGCTGGAAAGTAAAATTGTTGCATCCTCCAGACCTTCAGACCAAACCGTGTTGACCTTCAGGGCTTCACTGGGTTCGGCTGTATCAGAGGGGACAGAACTCAAGCGGTAAATACCAAGTGCAACCTCTGGAATCAACTCCTGCCGTTTGTAGGCATCCAGCAGGTTGCTGGAACTGGACTGAAGTCCGCTGTCCACATGGCATGGCAGAATATTCTGTAACCCATCCAGTATATCCACCTCAACACCATTTGAACCCTGATTTGTCAGCTTCGCCTGCTTTACGAATCCAAAACGGTCACAGTTATACCAACCATACCTGTAGGTCAGTGAGAGATCTTCATTGACCTCTTCAAAAATCAATTTGTTGCCATAGAGGTTCTTATAGATGTTTCTCTTCACTGAATAAACTCCAATCTGCTTACCACCAAGAGGTTCCCATAACTTCAGGGTTGAATCATGGTTAACAATAAGGATGGTTTTACTACCCGTAATATCCCTGTAATCGTGGATCTTATCCTCCGAATAATAAGGAAATAGGGCAGCTTCTGAATTCTTCCGCCCCGCAGTCAGGGATCCATTGCTGGAGATAAACATCCACTGGTCAGATGCACTCACGATACTCATGAAAAAATCGGGCATCTGATCAAAATTTGAGATCTTATAAAACCTCTCCCCGTCCAGATCCACAAATTCACCACCTGTAAATGCTTCATTTACTTTGACAGGGCTATCACCTATGAAGATATTACTCCTCTTCATATCAATTACCTCCGTTCATAAACACGTACATAGTCAATCACCACCTGTTGCGAAGTCACAGACTCATCCATGCCCTGGGCTCCTCCCCAGCCTCCACCCATGGCAAGGTTCAGAATAATGTTCTGAGGTTCATTGTAGGGCCAGGTCAGCGAATCAGAAGTATCTTCATAGGTAAAATAATGCACATCATCCACAAACGCCTTGATGTACTCCGGAGTCCATTCAATGGCATATAAATGATATTCACTATTCATGGATTTAACTTCGGTAATGCCTGTGGGTTGGTTATTGAGTTTGAAATAGTATGCCCCACAGTGAACCGAAGCGTGGTGAAGCCCATCACCGGTCAGATCATCAATCTCAAATCCCACACACTCCAGAATGTCGATCTCCCCGCAGTAGGGCCATGATAGCTCATCCACATATTTATCACCCAGCATCCAGCCGGCCGTCCAATTTCCCTTCTCCACAGGCACCTTTGCCCTCATTTCGATCCTTCCATACACAAAGCTGGTCTTTCCCCTTGTGGTTAACCTTGCAGAAGTCCACTTCTCCCCCATATGGTTTTTATGTGATTCTATGATCAGGTTCCCGTTTTCTATGCGGGCATTTTCCTTGTTGCCCTCTGTATAGTATTGCAATTCGTTGTTGCCCCAGCCCCAGTTTCCGATATCGTAGGTCCACTTTGCCAGATCGGGCTGATCTCCCTTGTCAAACTCATCGGACCAGACAACCACCCATTCATCCCCTTTTGTGTTCTGCATTAACATCTCAGGGGAACCCTGGTGCTTCTTAAGCAGTGTGAAATTGATCCAGTCCACACGGGCTTCTCCCCCCTGAATATGCAACCTCATTTTATGTATTCCACTGTTAAGAGGTGTTCCATCCTTGTGGACAGTAATCAGCTGGTCCTTTTGATCTGAAACCGGAAACTCCAGGGACCCTGTAACGTTAAAGGTTCGACCATCCTTGTTGTCGATGTAGTCTTCCAGCCAGCAGGTGACAGGGAGCTCTGATCCGGCAGCAAGGCGGACCTCTGTCTTATATCTTCCGGGGACCCGGATGGGTACATCAACTGTAAGCCAGCCATCCTCTGGCACCTTAATAACCTGATCGCCAGACTCCAGTGTAACAACCTCCACATCAGTGTTTGAACCTGTATGGTTTTCCATTTCAACCCTCACTTCCGTTGTCTTATCACCTGCAGATTGTGACTGCTTTGAGGAATTTCCATCACCAGTTTGGTTACAAGAAAAGAGAGAGGTAGCAATGATCAATATTGAACCCAGTGCGCTTGCGGATAGCGTTTTCATATGATGTATCATTTAGGATTTATGACTTAACAAGTATCTTCTCTAACTCTTCCAGTGACTTCCCTTTGGTTTCAGGAACAACCATGAGAACAAAGATCAACCCAATGGCCCCGAAAATTCCATAAATAAGAAATGTCCCGGAAGTACCCAATGTGGACAGCTCCCAGGGGAAAATCAGCTGTACGGAGAAACTAACAGCCGAGTTTATAAAGCCCACGAAAGAGATTGCCAGACCCCTGATCCAGTTGGGAAACAGTTCCGAGAACAATACCCACATCACAGGCCCAAGAGATACGGCAAAAGATGCCACAAATCCTAGGATTCCTATCAATATCAGTAGAGGATTGCTGTCAATGGCCCCGGCGATCAACTCGGATTCATACTCCTTCAAAATCGAAGGTTCCAGGATTTCATTCAATTTGCGCTTGAACTTCACATCGCTATCAAATTGCTGATCCTGGATCGAGTAGAGTGCTTCCTTATCCACCCGCTCAGGCATTTGCTCTATGGTATCTGCAGTGAGCTGATAGGTAGCAGCATTAAACCCATAGGCCAGGATAAACATAAAGATTGCGATTCCAGCCAGTCCGATTCCAAGAAGGGGTTTACGTCCCAATTTGTCAATAAACAGTATGGCCACCAAAGTGAAAACCAGATTGGTAAGCCCCACAAGAATGGCCTGTGAAAAAGCAGCATCGGTTCCTATTCCGGATTGCTCGAAAATCATCGGTGCATAAAAAAAGACTGAATTAATACCGGTAATTTGCTGCAGTATTGCCAATCCTACCCCTATGACCAGCACCAGTTTCAATGCAGGTTGAAACAGTTCCCTGAGCGGGATCTTCTCTTTTTTAGTGGTGGATTGAAGGCTTGCTTTAATATTTTCGAATTCGAGCCTGGCGTTCTCTTCCTCATTGGCCCTGACCAAAACGGTCATCGCCTCATCGTTTTTCCCTTTCAACATTAACCACCTTGGACTCCTTGGCACAAAAAACAGGGCAACAAAATAGAGTATTGCCGGCAGAGCCTCCAGCCCTAACATCCATCTCCAGTTGTACTGTTCTATACCCAGTGTAGCCACCCACGAAGCTTCTGATGATCCCAATCGAAGTATCAGGTAATTGGTGAAAAAGGCCACTGAAATACCCAGTACGATATTCAATTGATTAAAAGAGACCAACCGGCCCCTCATCTTTGGCGGGGATATTTCAGCAATAAACAGTGGAGCGATAATCAAAGATGATCCCACTCCTATACCTCCTATCATGCGCGCAATGACCAGGAGTGTGAAATTGGGTGCCAGTGCAGAGCCTACTGCCGAAAATGCAAATAGCACTGCTGCCCATTTTAGTACGGTCCTTCTGCCAATCCGGTCGCTTACTGGTCCCGCAGCCATCATCGCTAGCGTTGCAAACAGGGTAAGGCTACTCACCGACCAGCCCAGCTGAATTTTTGTCAGGTCAAACTGTGGCTCGATAAATTTTACAACACCCGATATTACAGAGGCATCGAACCCCATCAGGAATCCTCCCAGGGCAACCGTCAAGGCAACCCGGATGGTAAAGAGCTGATTTTTTTTCATTGGATAGCTTTAGTTAAAGTGGATTGAAAGCAAGGTAAGAAAATTGTCTATGTTTTTAATCCCTATCTTGATAGGGTAAAGCCTTCAAAGTGCATCTTAATAAATATCGATCCCTCAAAATTCCACGGCATGAAACTTTCACTGTCACTCCTCTCCCTTGTTATGCTGGTCGCCACAGCTTGTAATCAAGCTGTTGAAACCAAGCCAAACGACACACAGTTCCCGCACCTCTCAGGCCCATACCTTGGACAACTTCTCCCCGACTCTATCCCACAGCTCTTTGCCCCTGGAGTCGTTTCCACAGGCATGTTTACAAGGGATGTGGCCATTACACCCGACGGAAAAGAGATCTACTTCTGTGTATCCATAGGAAACTACACCTACGCCACTATTCTCTGCACGAAAGAGGTGAATGGAGAGTGGCTTCCCCCTGAAATAGTCTCCTTTTCGGGCGGACCCGGAGTGATGGATTTTGAACCTGCACTCTCGGTGGATGGATCCAGGCTCTTTTTCCTATCCAATCGTCCACATGGAGATGAACCGGTGGGGGACCAGGATATCTGGGTGGTGGACAGAACGCCCGAAGGTTGGAGTACACCTCAAAATCTTGGGGCACCCGTAAATACAGATGGAGGAGAGTTTTTCCCGTCACTGACTTCAAATGGCACACTCTATTTCACCCGCAATAAAAAAGGCAGTGGCCTAAATCAGATTTACAGAAGCAAATGGGAGGATGGAGCCTTTCAGGAACCCGAGTTGCTTCCCGAGCAGGTAAATTGCGGCACCAACCGGTTCAATGCCTTTGTAGCGCCCGATGAGAGCTATATGATCGTCCCTGCTACCGGGATGGCCGACGCATTTGATGGAGCGGACTACTACCTTGTTTTCCGCGATTTGAAAGATCGTTGGACTGAGCCAGTAAACCTTGGAGAGAAGGTAAATCTTGACAATGCAAGGGGATGGTCGCCCTATGTCTCTCCAGATGGCAGATTCTTTTTCTTTATGGCTACCCGAACCAATGAAATTGAACAGGCACACTGGAGTTACAACCACCTGATAGAGCTGAATAACTCTCCGGGAAATGGGAATGCAGATATCTATTGGGTGGATGCTGGATTTATTGAAAAAATGAAAGAAAAAGTAGCAGGTGACTAAGGAGGAAAATATTACTTTTGGGAACCAATCCCAACCACTGTGCATATTCGAAAAATTATCTCATCTGCTACTATTCTCTCTCTTTTTCTGATTCAAGCTGCCGGCCAGTCAAAGATCAATGCCGTCAAATTTGATACTGCTCCCATCATTGATGGGATCATCAGCGAAGAGATCTGGATGAAAGCTAAGCCTGTCACCTCATTTATTCAAAGAGAGCCCCAAAACGGAGAACCATTCACCCAGAAAACAGAGGCCTATTTTGGTTTTGATCAGCACCACCTCTATATCGCATTTCGTTGTTATGGCGATCCTGACAATATCACTGCCAATGAGCTGGCCAGGGACGTAAGCCTGGGGAATGATGACCGCATCCAGATCATCCTGGACACCTATATGGATCAACGAAATGGGTACTGGTTTCAGGTGGGCCCAAGGGGCTCCATTGGAGATGCCATTGTGAGCGAAAATGGGGCTTCCTTTAACAAAGCATGGGATGGGTTGTGGACAGGGAAAGCTCAAATCCATAGTGAAGGGTGGGATGCAGAACTCGCTATCCCTTTTAAAACGCTGGGATTTGCCAAAGACACGGACCAATGGGGCGTGAAGCTGATCAGGAATTATATGAAAAATCAAGAAACAGGTTACTGGCCGGTGGCCAACCTGAACTCTCATAGATTCCAGATATCAGATGCCGGAATACTGGAGGGACTGGAGGGGATCAGTCAGGGTGTGGGCCTGGATATTGTTCCCTATGGATTGGCAGGGACCGACTATAAAAAGGAGGATGGCAAAGTCACTCCTATGGCCAATGCAGGACTGGAAGCCTATTATAACATCACCTCCAACCTGAAAGCCGCCATTACTCTCAATACCGATTTTGCCCAGACAGAGGTAGATGCCCAGGAGATCAATCTAACCAGGTTCAGGCTATTTTACCCCGAGAAGCGTGACTTTTTCCTGGATGGAGCCAACTACTTCAATTTCGGGATCAATGGAGACCACGGGAACGCCTATAGCACAAGGCTCATTCCCTTCTTTTCAAGACGTATCGGGCTCGACTCCACCGGCAACCCCATCCCCGTATTATATGGGGGTAAACTTACAGGACAGGCCGGGAAGTGGAACATTGGGGCCATGTATATGAAAGACCAGCGCCAGGAGTGGCAAAACTCGAATTTTGTGGTTTCCAGGATCTCCAGAAACTTTGGTGATCAGTCACAGGTGGGCATGATCTCCACCTATGGGAATTCCGTTAAAGATGTCCCCAACTATTTACTGGGGATGGACCTCAGGTTAGGGACCTCAAAATTCAGAGGAGATAAAAACATGGCTTTTACCCTTTACGGGCTAAAGTCCTCCACCCAGTTTACAGATCCGGATGTGAAGGATCAGGGCCGGGAGCTAGCCTTCGGGGCTGAATTTGTCTATCCCAACGACCTGCTCTATTTCCGACTGGGTCATATGCAGATCCAGGAAAATTTTGCAGCCGGAGTTGGTTTTGTGCCCCGTCCCGGCGTCCGGGAAAGTTATGGTGAGGTTAAGGTGGGCCCCAGGCCTGAACGCTGGGGGATCATGCAGATCCAGGTAGGAACCGGCATCGATCATATCACTGGTTTCGACAACCGCTTACTTACCCGTGAGTGGACCGCAACCCCTTTCCTGGTCAGGTTTCTTACTGGTGACCAGGTTGGATGGGAGATGACCTCCTCCTATGAATACCTTTCAGACCCATTCTCCATTTATGAAGATTATGTGATCCCTGAGGGTGAATACACCTTTTTCTGGCAGAAGGTCTCACTCCATTCCGCCCAGCGGCGTAAACTGTGGGGAACCCTGGATTACCGGTTTGGGGGCTTTTTTAATGGAAACAGGAATGAAATCAAGTTGAAAGCAGGTTATAAAGTGGTGGTTCCCCTGTTTGTGGGCGGAGAGCTCATAAGAAACCATGTAATATTCTCTGAGGACGAAGGTTTTACTGCATACATATACAGGGTGAACCTGAACATTTTATTTAGTCCCGATATCACCCTCTATAATTTCGTTCAATACGACAGCCAGTCGACTCGAATGGGTTGGCAATCCAGATTCCAGTGGATCCTGAAGCCAGGTCGCGAAATCTTCCTGGTATGGAACAGCATAGCAACCGATCCCTACGAACGGTTTCAGTTGGAAGAGGCTAATGCCCGCCTGAAGGTTAAATTCACCATCAGGTTCTAGATCTCCTTTTACTTTATACTTGCGTACTTTATACTACATTATGAGTAGCCCTGCTACTCATAATGTAGTGCCATTGCCGGATTGATTCTTGCTGCCTTCAGTGAGGTGACTGTCACAGTTACCATGGCAATAATAATGGCCAGCAGTGCAGCTGAAAGAAATAACAAGGGCTGGAATCCCACATTGTATGGAAAATCTCTGAGCCAGTCCTGCATCATAAAATAGGCCACCGGCATGGCAATTAAAATGGCAATTGCCACTGCATACCCCACACTTTTTGAGATCACTATAATGATGTTCCTTTCGGTGGCACCCAGAACTTTCCTGAGACCAATTTCACGTATTCTCTTTTGGGCATTATAAAGGGTCAATCCAAACAGCCCAAGAGAGGCAATAAAGATGGCCAGGATGGAGAAGATCATGGTCACAGCTCCTGTGCGCTTCTCCTCTGCATAATAGGATTCAAGCTCTTCATCAAGGAAAAAATACTGAAGTGGCTGGTCGTCTGTAAATTCGTTCCAGACCTTATCCATATGAGCCAATCCTGCCTCAAGATTATCCTTGCCGGCTGCAAATCTTACAGTAAGATAGCCAGCCCAGTTCCAATCCTTGTCCTTAAGAATAACGATCTGCGCCCCCACCTCATGTTTCAAAGTCAGGAAATGGTAGTCGTTCATCACTCCTATAATTCTCATCTCATTCTGCTCTTCATCATCGCCACCTTGCATGATGCTCATATTTAACGGATCTTCCAGGTTGTATTTCCTCACTGCAGCCTCGTTTACAAGACATGCTGCAGAGTCGGTGGAAAACTCTTCTGAGAAATACCTGCTGTCGGGTGTGGCCAATCCAAATTTGTATGTCTCCATAAAGTCCTCATCGGTCCAGAAAGTAAAAAACAAGGCAGCCTCTTCTGGCGGTCTGCCTTTGATGGCATGAGTATTGTTGTTATTGGGAGATCCCAGATAAGCCGTGGAGTTGGTGGCAGAAAGCACAGCCGAATGGGTTAACAGTTCATCCTTAAAGGTCTGTATCTCATGACCCCTCCCCAGTGGATGAAGTCGTTCCATGACCACTAGCTGCTCCTTATCAAATCCCAGGTCCTTATTGGTCATATACTTGAACTGCCAGTAAATAACCAGCGTTCCTGCAATGATAATGATGGAGATGGAGAACTGAATAATAACCAGTGCATTCCTTAATACTGTGGTTCCGTTTTTGGCACTGGCATTGCCCTTTAATGCAAATATGGGTTTAAAGGAAGCCAGAATAAACGCAGGATAACTCCCGCTCAGAAGTCCTACAATAACTGCAAGCACAATAAATGAGGGGATCATATACCACTTAAATACATCGCTATACACCAGGTTCAGTCCCACCAGGTTATTAAAAGGGGTAAGCAAGACCGTGACCAGCACCAGGGCGATCACCAGTGAAATCAGGCTCAGGAATACACTCTCAAATAGAAACTGTTTGATTAATTGCCCTCTTCCCGAACCTACAACCTTGCGAAGGCTCACTTCCTTGGCTCTGCTCAATGATCTGGCTGTACTCAGGTTCATAAAGTTAATAGAGGCTATCACCAGAACGAAAAAGGCAATGACCCCAAAAATAACCAGGTAGGTGTGGTTCCCAATGGGCCTGAAACCAATATCACTGGGAACTTCAATTTCACTGTCCAGATGTATGGACAGCAGAGGCTGAGTGTAAACTCCATATTTGCCTCCCGCTTCCATAAACTCCTCCGGAGAAACCCCCATAAATTGCTCAAGCTGTGGACGGATGTTCTCCAGCAATGAGGCATTGATCTTATCATCCAACTCAGCCTGATCGGCACCGGGCCTTACAAGAATATAGGTCTGCATATGGTTATTGAACCATGCAGTTCGGCGGCTCGATTCATAGGTAGAATAGGAGCAGATAAAATCGTAATGGAAATGCGAGGTCCTTGGCGCATCCTCAACCACTCCGGTCACTCTGTAAAGGGTAGAATCGTTGTCCATGGCGATGGACTTACCTATGGGATCTCCCTCTGGAAAATATTGTGCCAGTTTTGATTCAGAGACCAATATGGTGTTGGGTTCATCAAGGCATGTGGCCGGATCCCCTTCCAGTAGATTTATTGTAAACAGGTCGAAGAAGGTTGAATCGGCATACATCAGGTGACCCTCCAGGTATTTGTTGGCCGGATCGACCCACATCAGCCGGTTATTAGCGAAATCGAAGCGACAGTAGTTCTCTATTTCAGGAATCTCCTCATGAAACGTTGGTCCGAATATGGGACTGTTCCATGCACCCTTAAACTCCTCGCCGGCCATTTTACCATTTAAATAGAGCCGGTAAATATCGGCCGACCGTTTGTGAAAACGGTCATAGCTGGTTTCACTGATAATGTACAGTATTATAAAAATGGCACTGGCCAGTCCAATGGCCAGTCCCGATATATTGATCACATTAAATGCTTTATTCTTGTTAATGCCCCTGATCGTTACCCTGATGAAATTCTTCCACATAATATTCTCGTATTTAATGTTATTCTGATTATTCGTAATGCAGGCAGATGGCGGGATTGGTACGGGCTGCCTTTAAGGATGTGATGGTGACTGTAATCATGGCTATGATGATGGCCAGCATTGCCGCTATTGCAAAAAGCAGAGGCTGGAATCCCACATTGTATGGAAAATCTCTGAGCCAGTCCTGCATCATAAAGTAGGCCACCGGCATGGCAATCAGAATCGATATGCCCACCGAGTATACCACGCTTCTGGAGATCACAGCAATGACATTGGTCTCAGTTGCCCCCAGAACTTTCCTGATCCCGATCTCACGGATGCGTCTCTGGGAGTTGTATAGTGTAAGTCCAAAAAGCCCCAGGGAAGCAATGAATATGGTCAGAAAGGAGAAAATCATGGTGATGGTACCTGTCCGTTTCTCTTCTGCATAATAGTTTTCGAGTTCTTCATCCAGGAAAAAGTACTGTAGGGGTTGATCATCGGTAAACTCTTTCCACTTCTTATCCATATGATCCAGGGCTGCCTCAATGTTCTGTTTACCCGGTGCTAAACGCATGGTAATGTACCCATGCCATCCTGATGACTCTGGCTTCAGCATAATGATCTGAGCACCTATCTCATCTTTCAGGCTTGAGAAATGGTGGTCACTGACCACTCCTATGACCCTGAATTCTTTGTCAAAGCCCTGGTCGCTTGGCTCAATGAACCTCGTATTCAAGGGGTCTTCCAGCGCATACTTCCTTACAGTTGCTTCGTTAATCAGGCAGGCCGATGAATCGCCGGGAAAGGCTGTGGAAAGAAACCTGCTTTCGGGTGTCGCCAGGGAGAACTTAAAGGTCTCCATAAAATCCTCATCTGTATTGTAGACAAATAACATGGCACTCTCCTCAATGGGTCTTCCTTTAATGGCATATGTGCTGTTGTTATTAGTTGCTCCAAGATAGGCGGTGGAGTTGGTAGCTGTCAGGATGGAAGAATGACTGGTTAATTCATCCTTGAATGTCTGGATCTGCCCATCCAGGGGATGGAGCCGCTCCATCACGACCAGTTGCTCCTTATCAAAGCCCAGATCCTTGTTGGTCATGTACTTGAATTGCCAGTATATCACCAGGGTTCCTACAATAATGATGATCGAGATGGAAAATTGGATAATCACCAGCACATTCCGAAGCACTGTAGTCCCATTCTTCACATTGGCATTTCCTTTCAGAGCAAAAATGGGTTTAAAGGAGGCCAGTACAAATGAAGGATAGCTGCCGCTCAGAAGTCCTACCAGGATGGCAAGAAGAATAAAGGAGGGGATCATGTACCAGCGGAAAATATCTCCCATTTCCAAGTTCAATCCTACCAGGATATTAAAAGGCCTCAGCAGAAGCATAACCAGCATAATCGCGATGACCAGTGAAACCAGGCTCAGGAACACGCTTTCAAACAAGAATTGCTTGATCAGTTGTTTCTTGCCAGAGCCTACAACCTTGCGCAGGCTCACCTCCTTGGCCCTGCTCAAAGACCTGGCGGTACTCAGATTCATAAAGTTAATGGAAGCGATGACCAACACGAAAAAGGCAATCACCCCGAATATGACAAGGTAGGTACGGTTCCCAATGGTGCGGTATCCCGCACCGTTGGGAAGATCGATCTCCTGATCCAGGTGAATGTCGAGCAGGGGCTGGGTCATGATGCCATATTTATTCCCGGCTTCTTCAAACTCTTCCGGTGTGATTCCCATGAACTGTTGCAACTGTCCCCGGATATTCTCCAGCACAGAGGTTCTGATCTTGCTGTTTAACAGATCCTGGTCGGTTCCGGGCCGGACCAGAATATAAGTCATCATCCAGTTGCTGAACCAGAAGGTGGTCCGGCTTCTTTCGTCGGTAGAATAAGAAATGATAAAATCGTAAACAAAATGAGATGTCCTGGGTGCATCCTCTACCACACCAGTGATTCTGAATAGATTGGATTCATTGTCCATGGCAATAGACTTGCCAATGGCATCGCCCTCCGGGAAATACTGAGCCGCCTTGGACTCGGTTAGCAGTATGGTTTGCGGCTCATCCAGACATGTGGCTGGATCACCCTCCAGGAGTTTGATGGAGAACACCTCGAAGAATGAGGAGTCGGCCAGCATGATTCGGTCTTCCAGAAATTTATTGTCCGGATCCACCCATACCAGCTGGTTGCTACGAAAATCAAAGCGGCAGAAGTTCTCTATCTCAGGGATTTCCTCATAAAAGGTGGGACCCGCTACCGGGCTGTTCCAGGCGCCTTTGAACTCTTCCCCGGTCATCTTCCCATCGATATAGAGCCGGTAAATATCGGCCGAACGCTCATGGAAGCGGTCATAGCTGGTTTCACTGATAATGTACAGTATTATAAAAATGGCACTGGCCAGTCCAATGGCCAGTCCCGATATATTGATCGCGTTAAAAGTTCTGTTTCTACTTAGGCTTCGCAGGGTGACTCTAAAAAAATTTCTCCACATGAATTTTAGTTTTGTCTTATTTTACCAGAAACTGTGCCACACATAGTATATATCTGATTATATGATATTTATCTTGGGCTAAGGTTATATTGTATAGTACGATTTCGTACGTGCCTGTACGTAATCGTACACTGGATATTTCAACACTTTTGCCCTATCTTGTGTTATCACTAGGACGATCAATCACTAAAAATGTTACTATGAAGCACCATACAGTTTCCCGCCGTCAATTTGTAAAACTATCAGCCGCTGCGGCAGCCGGTCTCACCATACTTCCAGGTTTTCGATTTGGTCTGGACCAGCTTCCTGCTCCCGCCAAGAGAATGTTTGGAAAGACAGGATTTGAAGTGACCACATTGGGACTGGGCGGGCAGGCCTCCCTGCAGTGGACTCCTGAGGATGTGGATCCGGTTCCTATTATATTAAAGGCTTTTAAAATGGGGATCAACTATTTCGATACCTCAAACCTGTACGCAGGCAGCCAATTAAATTTTGGAGAGGCATTCCAGCAATTGAATCTTATCCCGGGTGCACCAGGGTATGATAAAAAGCTGCGTGAATCTGTGTTTCTTACCACAAAAACACACATTCGCTGGGCAAAACCAGGTTTTTCCGATACAGAAGAAGTGAAAAACTGGACCCAGGGAGAGCATGGAGAAGGGGCCATTGCTGACCTGAAAAGATCCCTCTCGCAGATGTTCGGCGATGGTAAGGGGAACTACCCCGAAGGAGCCTATGTAAATATGGTGCTTATGCACAGCCTGAATAACACAGATGAAGTAGATGTGCTCTATAAGGGACTGGAAACACCCCTTAATAAAGAGGACAATTTTGGGACCCTGGTGGCCATGCGCGACTTCAGGGACGGTACAAATCATACCGGATTAAATCCCAAGATGGAAAAACTGATCCGCCATGAAGGTATTTGCTGACGGAGCCATGTACAGCAAAGAGTCCAGGTGGTCGGGAACTGCCGAAGATGTGGTTCGTACCGTTGGAACCAAGGAACTTCCCAGCAAACCACTGGTTGAATATGCGCTGACCACCCCGGGCATCCATACCGCCATCATAGGGATTGGCCAGATTTCGGAGGATCCCTTGAAGTGCCAGCTGGTGCAGAATTACTATGCAGCTCAGATTGACCCCGAAGGGATGAGTAAGGAGAAACGACTTGAACTTGAGGCAAAAACAGGGAGAGTAAAAGATGGTCAGACCAACTGGTTTCAGCTTCCCCGAACCGGACTAACCCCACCTCACAACTTGAAGATCAACAAGAAGGATAAATTGGAGATCACCTGGGATACTGCCTATGCAGCCGATGCTCCCCTGTCACATTATGAAATTTTTCAAGGAGATAAAAAGGTGGCTGCGGTTAAACATCATCCCCAGATTACAAAACAACCCTTTACTTTTAATGATCGCCTTGGAGAAGGGGATTACAGGGTAGTGACTGTGGATAAAGCAGGGAACAGGGCAGAGAGTGGAAGCATTAGCTTTTCTTGAATCCCTCACGCTCCATTTTTCCCCACGAATTCCGGTTAAATACTTTATCCAGGTTGCCTTTGATGGACATTAACATCACCATGGGATGGTAAAATATCGGTTCCAGAAATGCGGTTCCAATGAGTCTCAATACATCCATCTTTTTTTCGTATTTATGGTAGGTCATCTCCTCGAAGAGAACCGACCAGATAGAGAGGGAAACTGCGAAAAAATAGACGAATCCAAACAACAGCAGAAAGAAGGGCCAGTTGAGATTTCCTGTAATTGCCAGGAAGATAAACCAGAGAATACCCAGGAATTCAATAATGGGTGCCAGGTACTCAAACACCAACCAGTAGGGATAACCCAGCATCCCCAGTTTTCCGTATTTAGCGTTGAGAAACAACTTCCTGTGTGTAAACAGGGTCTCCATGGTTCCCCGGGTCCACCTGCTTCGTTGCCTGGCAAGTACCTTTATGGTAGAGGGAACTTCAGTCCAGCACAGGGGATCGGGAATGTAAACCACATCATAACCCTGGCCCTTGTCGGCCATATAGCGTCTCATCCGTACCACCAGCTCCATATCCTCCCCCACTGTATTGGTGTGATAGCCTCCCGACTGTATGACCACTTCGCGATCGAACATACCCAGAGCACCTGAAATCAACAGGAGTCCATCCAGCTCACTCCATGCCATTCTTCCCATGAGGAATGCACGGGTATACTCCATCACCTGGGCCCGTGGAATAAACTTTTTTGGAAGATTCACCTTATTGATATGACCGCCCGAAATTTCACATGAATTAGCTATGCGGATGACTCCGCCAGTTCCTATCACCCTCTTCTCCTTGGCCTCCATAAAAGGTTTAACCATCTTCAGCAGGGCATCAGGTTCCATGATTGAATCGGCATCGATACTAACCACCAGATCGTTCTTGCAAACATTCAGTCCTGCATTTAAGGAATCTGCCTTACCGCCATTGATCTTATCAATTATAGTGAGCTTTTTAAAAGAACGGTTTTTAGACTTATACACCCCACGAATCCGCTTACAGGGCAAATGGTAGTCAAAATAATAGTTGACCTTTTCCATTTCATAGGTCTTTATCATCTTCTCCATGGAATTGTCGCTACTGCCATCGTTGACCACCACCACCTCAAAATTGTTATAGTAAAGGGAGAGGAGTGTTCTGATATTGTCTTCAATGGTCTGGCTTTCGTTGTATGCCGGAGCAATCACTGAAATGGAGGGAGCCAACGGAGAAGAGACGATGGAATTGTAATCCACATAACTGTTCTTGCGAAGGTATTTCCGCAAAGAGATGGCGGAGAAGATGGTTAATATCAGATAAGTACTGAATATCAATACAGTAATAATAAAAACTGCATTCAGTATAAAAAATTTCAAGGCGCTAAAAAGTTCATCCATCGCTAATAGATCCTGCCATCAAGAACATGCCTGATGATGATTTGATAATTTTTATATTCCGACTTGGATTTCATCAACTTGATGAGCATGGAGATACCAGGTTCATCTGTGTTTTCCATGGCTTTGGTGGCCTGAATCTGCAATTGCACATCATCTTCCATATCGAGCACCGATTTAAGGAACCCCAGGTGCTGCTCTTCAGGAATCTTTGCAAAGCTTGTCAATATCTCCAGCTTGTTTTTATGCGACTCTTTTTCATACACCCTCTCCATGGCAGGCAAGGAGTCCGATAGCTCGATCTCTCCACACACCCTGTAAGCCGTGTTCCGTACATTCTCATTCTCGTGTTCAAAGAGGGGAATCACAGATTCCGACGAACTCAACTGCTTGAACCATGCGGCCATCTCCAGTGCAAACATTACCACACTGAGGTTCTCTGACTTAAACCAGACTTCAAATTCCGGAACTTCCAGGTTGTGCTGGATCAATAACTCGTGGAGGGTAACCTGTTCCCAGACAGCCAGTGGTTTCTCCATATAATGCAGGAAGTGATAGGGATTATCATCTGACAGCCGCACCATGGCAATCTGGGCCTCCATCCTTACAATTTCATTGTTGGAATTCAGGCTATCTAAGATCTTCTCTGATGCTTCCCTGATGTTCATATAGGCCAGCTCCCTGATTCCCTTCACATTCTCATGCCATTTCTTGCTGTAGGCTTTTTTAAGAGAGTCTTCTTTGAGACCCAGAAAAAGGTATAACTCTTTAATGGTTTCCTTGATCTCTCCCTTCAGGTTGATACTCAGATCGATCATCTGGTCGATTAACAGCTGGCGTTCAAATCTGTTGGCAGCAATCTCCTCAAGGTCCTTACGGACTTCATCCTGCTTCTCCTCTTCGAACAGGTAGTCCATTAGTTTTAACTGATAGACTTCTTTCAGGTATAGGCGCTGTTTTTCCTCCCTCTGCAATCTATTCCTGTTCAGTAGAATAATAATGAGTAGCACCACCAGGGTAACAATTGAATAGAGGATCACCACATTGAGAATCGTGATAAAGAGCGGAGATTTACCAAATTTCTCCCGGACCACCCTGGAATAGCGACTCAATGCCAGAGACAAATCCGAAGCCTCAGCGATTGTATCCTGCTCAGCAAATGATGCAGAATCTGCAGGTGCAGAAGGGGTATGTTCCTGGGCAACGGAGTAATCCAATCCGGAAAAGATCAGAATCAGGACCAGGAAAACAGTTTTATGATAGCCTATAAGTCCCACTTCTTTATTTTAAAGTAAAAGCCTGTTCTGAAGTCATACCTGTTTCGATACTGCTGATAGTCATACTCTTCGTAAGCATATCCAAGGGTAACCTCAAAACGTAACCCAGGATTCAGCTGCCTCGAGTAACCCAGTTTGAAGGATAGGGCATTGAGCCGGTCCAGATCGGAAACCACAAGCAAAGGTTCATCAGGGGATGTACCATAACCGATGGTTCCGCTTATATAATCGTATTTGCTGGCAAGATATCTCCTGGCATGTAAATACCACGAGCTTGAGATTCCATAATCTTTACTAAAGAGATAGCTTCTTAGGGAAATATAGTAGTTCCCGAAATACTTCTCTCCTGAAAGGGTAAAGAAGGTAAAATGTTCGTTCCAGTAGAAATAGCGCAATCCGGCTGATACGCCAAATCCTTTAGGTAAAACGCGCCAGTACTCCAGGGCCGCACGGTGATCGGGCAGGAAATCAATGCTCCCGGAAGGAGAGAAACCGTACCCTGCCAGCACAGAGTTTTTCTCTCCCAGGTTAAAATAGGCATCAAGGTTAAACTGGATATCGCCTGATAGACCCTCAAAGCCCGGATGATACCCTGCATTTACATAGGGCATATAGGTTACAATTTCGGTGGGAAGAATGGCTCCGGCAGTGAGCATGTGCCAGTTCCTCACATAGGGAACGCTAAAATGATCGTAAGAATAGGCCGCAATAATTTCGGGCTTTTCTACTGTTCTCACATCCTGCTGTCTGGCCAGCAATAGCTTCTCCTGGACCTCTGTTAGATCGGGGTCTATCTCCAAAGCCTGGTTTCCAAAGCCTTCAAGCTTCTCCCAATCGTTCTCCCAGTAGGCCAGATCAACACCCAAAAGGTATGCCTCCAGTAAGGTTGAGTCCTCCGCAAGTACTTTATCCAGGATGGCATAAGCCGAATCATAGGACGCTTCCCACCCATATAGTCTGGCCAGGTAGAGGGTTACATCATGATATCCGGGATTCTCTTCCAGCAACTGATACCCTGTCTTTTTTGCCAATGCATACTCCTGATCGGCAGCCTGCTGCCTCATAAGTGCAAAACCTTCTTCAGGGGTCTTATAGGTCGGATCGGATTCTTGCGACCAGACCGGGACATGGAGCATCCATGCACATATTACAATAACTAATACCTTTTGCATAATGGAAATCAATTCTCAGGGGTGAAGGAATTGACCATATTCGCCAGTACATGAGGATCAAATGGTTTGGTCAGGTATCCTTTTGCGCCAAGCTCCAGGGCGTGATCTTTTGTCTCTTTAAGTGTAATACTTGATATGATTATCACCGGTATTTTCTTTTCAAATTTCGTATTTACATACCGAACCAGCTCCAGTCCCTTGGTGAAAGGCATGTTAATATCAGTTATCACCAGGTCAATCTTCTGTTCATCCAATAATCTGACTCCCTGGTCACCATCCACTGCTTTAATCACTTCATGTCCCTCTTTTTTAAGAGAGAACTCAAGAGCCCTAAGGGTCAATAAATTATCTTCACAAACAAGGATCTTCATAGCCTCCGATCATTCATACGAGAATTACTGAATAAGGATACGGTGTTGCTCCAGAATTTGATCAACTTTCACATTAAATAGGTAGATGCCAGGTACCACATCCTTCATATCAATCCATGTGGTCGACCCTTCAAGCTCTATTTCCATCACCACTCTGCCCATCACATCAACCACCCGTAAGGATGCATCCTGGTAAGAATCCCGGGTTTTAATGCAGAACCGCTCCTTACCAGGATTTGGAAATACCGAGCTATGCATCTGGTGAGTATGTTGCAATGCTCCGGTAGGGAAGCCGACCTTAAGAAAGACCGGGATCAGTGAGGAAAATGTTTCACCATCATTCAAATAGTACATGAAGAAATCATCGCCTTTATAGTCGGGACGAGGAATGTAGTTAAAACTTCCATCGGGGTGCAGAAAGAGATTTCCATTATCAGTGGAGCTTCCAATGGGCAATAAAGCCTGTAATTGATTACCATCCAGGTCCATATCATTTGCAAGCAGGCCAGCTTCTGCTCCCACATCCAGTGGACTGCCAGGCCATACTTCAAAAGTATCCGCAAAACCAATGGGAGGCGAATTAAATGAGGGCAGCATCTGCTTCAGATAGTGAAATGATTGTTTTTTTCGCTCAATGGGTGGATCATTGAAGATCTTCTCGTGATCCCAGGGAGCCCATGTATGGCGTTCAGACTGGTAGAGGTCCTCACCCAGGGAAACTGTAACCGCTATCCCATCGGTTAGGGTATCCCGCTGATCAATGACCAGCTCGCTGCCCTCCATATGTGAGACATAGTGCATGGCCCTGCTTACCGTAGGGGCCGTATAATTGATTAGCGTCCAGGGAATCCTGATCTCAAGACTGTCATTGAAAATGGTAACCGCATTGAGAAATTGATATGGATCATCAAAATCGGAGATAGTAAGCTTTCCGATATACTGTGTGATGTTATACTGGTAGCTGGTCTTCCACCTGACCAGGTTCCATAATCCTGTATCGGCCCGACTCGAAACAACGGTGTCGAGTCTGTCAAGTGCTTTAATCCCATAGACATCGTAAGACGGGATGACAAACAGATCGGCTCTTGAGCCTGTCATGGGAATCTCCAGTGCAAACTCAGCCCGCAGGGTATCCGGCCCTGATCCCAGTGAGATTCCGTTGGGAAGTATGGATTCTCCCAGAGACTTATCATAGGTGTCCAGTGCAATCCAGAGGGTATCGTTCAGAAATTTTTCAGTGTCCATATGAATCCTTATTCTGAAATAGGTATAATCTGAATGGACCTTGATCCTTTGGATGGATTGGTTGGGAAAGCTCCCTGCCTCAGTATAGGGAGCCGGTGGGGGTGTATAGGAGAGAATTCCAAAATTCTGTTCGGGAGAGGTGATGTTATGCCACAAATGTCTGTAGGATCTGTCAGAGTATGGATTGGTAATCCAGGTTTGCTTAAACCACTCATCAATCAGAGAAAATTGTATCCCGCCGGCGCAGCCGGATTCACGAATGTTATCCAGCATCCGTAAGGTATATTTCCCCTGCTCCTGTTCCGAAAGCTCCCCATGATTCATTCCCGAAGGGGTCTGATGCCCGCTCCCCCAGCTGGTTGGCACACCAAATTCAGCGATGACCAGAGGGATATCCTTATAATGATCTTTCAATTCTTTGAGATAGCCCAGGTAACTGTTGGGACCTATTGAATCGGTCTCAAAACCGTATCCCGGATCCTGAATGATAAAATCGGGATAGTAGGGATAGGCATGATAACCTATAAAAAATCCTCCTGAGGATTCGGATACCTCCAGATTTGCCAGGTCAATCTTCTCCAGGTCTTCCGAGCTGCCAATGTTATATTGCTCCGTAGGATGGATAAGTGGATCCAGGGTGGGCCATGATGAAAAACCGGTGGGCCTCACCGACTGGTATTGCTCCTGCTCGTAGATCATCAGGCTATCGAGCCGTTCTGTAAGCCATACTTCCACGGGATCTCCTTCTGCCAGCGAAAAAAATGTTCCGCTATGGCTGGTAATTTCAGCATGATTCTGGTTGGTAAGGGCCACCTCACCCGGAAAGATCTCCCTTCCCGGAAGAAACCCGAGTACCCACGGAGAGATATCCGTAGAAAAAGTGCCATAAGCCTTACCAAACCTATGACCTATTTCCAGATCTCCATGTACAGCACTAACCACCTCCCTGATCTCCTGCCCAAATTCCGGAGTCATTTCATACAGGTCCCTGGCTGCTTCATTCTCCTCCAGCCAGATTCCATGAATGACCAGCAGGGGATTCTGGGGATGATCAAGATTGTACAGGGAAAGTTCTTCATAAAACCTTGGAAAATGAAGGGTATAGAGTCTGATGGCATTGTAGCCTGCCTCTTTAATAAGGCCGAACCAACGACGGTAGTCTTCCCTGGTTGCTGCCAGGTTTCCAGGTTGTGTTCCAGGCAGCGATATACCCAGATTAATTCCCTTTACAAAGAGCGGAACATAGGCCGACCCATTCCAGATTGCAAACTGGGCATCCTTGATGGTATAGGCGCCTTTATATGGATCTTTCGCCTCAATCTGAAGCCTTTCCTGGCTAAATCCAGGAGCAGCAAGCGTGGTGACAAAAACGACGACCAGGAAAGCAGTTTTTCGTAGGGATAAATTCATGATATGTGCCGGACTTCAGGAAGTAATAAAATGTTACACCAAAGGTAGATATACATCTACGTAGATATATGTTAAATGTTACCTGTCAGTTATCCAATATCCTTGATGACGAGCTCAATATTTTGCACTCCGCGCTGCTCCATGATCAACTCCTTATTGATCATTACCCTGTCGATGGTAGATTGGTCGAAGTACCTGATAGTAACCAGTTCAAGCCCTGTCTGATAAACAACCTTGTACTTCTCTTCCAGGGCATCCACCACAAGTCTCAGTCTTCGTCTGTCGTTGTTGACAATCATTTTAAAACTGATGGCCGAATTTTGCATCAGGTTAATTCTCATTCCATATTGATTAAGGATCCCGAAGATCTCCTCAAGGTTGTTCTCGTTGATAAAAGAAAAATCGAGGGGTGATATACGTAACAGTACCTGATCCATCTTAAAAATGAAGGAGGGAGTCAGTTTATTATAAGTAAGATTTCCCACCAGGGTACCGGGAGCATCCGGATTAACAAACGATTTCACATGAAGGTTGATGTTCTTGTTCTGAAGCGGTTTGATGGTCTTGGGATGTATAACACTGGTGCCGAAGTAGGCCAGCTCAATGGCGTCGAGGTAGGAGAGCTTTTCAAGCAATATGGTGTCATCAAAGTATTTGGGATCGGCATTTAGTACTCCAGGCACATCCTTCCATATGGTAACGCTTTCTGTCTTAAGCATATACGCCAATATGGCCGCGGTATAATCTGAGCCTTCCCTTCCCAGTGAAGTGGACTGGTCATTGATGGTGGCTCCCAGAAAACCCTGGGTGATCAGGATGCGCTCTCCGTTAAATTTAAAGTGCTCATTCACCAGCTGGGAAGAGAGCTCCCAGTCCACCCTTGCTTCCCGCCACCGGTTATCCGTCTTTAGGGATTTCCGAATATCCATCCAACGGGTGGGGACATTAGACACGTTTAAAAAATGACTTATGATGGTCGTAGATAGCAATTCGCCAAAGCAGATCAACTGATCATAATCATAGTCATAATTAAGTGTGGGGTCTTTGGTTAACCGGGCATCCAACTCATCAAACAGGTTTTCCACATCGCTGTATACCTTGTGATCCTGATCAGGAAACAATCCACCAACGACCTCCATATGAGATAACTTCAACGCTTCAAACTTCTGTCTGAAGCACTCCCTGTTCTCACCCGCATAACACTCTATGATCTTCTCCAGTGCATTGGTGGTCTTTCCCATGGCTGAAACCACTACTACAATTTCTTCTGAATCGTATCGCTGAAGTATCTCTACTATATTCTTTACTGCTTCAGCACTTTTTACTGAAGCTCCACCAAATTTGAACACAAACATTATAAAAATCTATTAATTCGTAAACCAGGGGGCAAAAGTAGCAATATTTGCTAGGAAGTTAACCCGAGCCACCTGCCAATCCGTTCTCCGGTATTCTCAAGCAAATGCTCTGCATTTGCAAGGGCAAAGGCAAGGTCCACTGGCTTTTCCATGATGGGCATAATCACATCAAATCCCAGATCATAAAGAACTTCTGCACCCTCTTCAATGGTTCCTCCAATGCCTACTACAGGTATTTTATGTTTTCTTGCAAGTTGCGCAACTCCAAAAGGAGTCTTCCCGTATTGTGTCTGAGCATCTATTTTCCCTTCACCGGTAATCACCAGGTCGGCTTTTATTACTTTCTGTTCAAGGCGGACCGTTTCTGCGACCAAATCAAAACCTCTGGCCAGTTGAGCGTCCAGAAACGCCATCAACCCGGCACCCAGTCCGCCTGCAGCACCCGATCCTGGTACCTTTGCAACCCTTTTTCCAAGCTGCTTTTCTATAATTCCGGCAAAATGCTCCAGGTTGGCATCCAGTTTCTTCACCATTGCGGGATCTGCACCTTTCTGCGGGCCATATACTACCGATGCTCCTTCAGGTCCTGTAAGGGGATTACTCACATCACAGGCTACCATGATTTCAGCATCCTTAATCCCAGGATTCAGCTCCCCCATATGGATCTGTTTCAATTCACCCAAGGAACCACCCCCACGGCCCGAAGATCTGAGATTACCATAGGAAAACTTCACCCCAAGCGCCTCTGCCATACCGGCTCCCCCATCGTTGGTGGCACTTCCTCCAATCCCCAGCAATATCTTCTTAACTCCTTTCTCCAGGGCATCAGCGATTAACTGACCGGTTCCATAGGTGGAGGTGATCCAGGGATCTCTTTCTGAAGATGAAAGCAACTCAATTCCTGAGGCCGAGGCCATCTCAATGACAGCTGTGGAGCCATCGCCTGTAATCCCATAAAATGAATCGATTTCGCGCAAAAGAGGATCCCTGACCTTTAAATGGACCAGCTGGCCCCCGGTGGCATCAATAACCGACTGAACGGTACCTTCTCCCCCATCGGCCATGGGTGCAATCTGAAATGCTGCTTCGGGTAGAATCCGCTCAATTCCTGCCCTGATGGCCTCTGCCACCAGGCGGGCGCTCAGGCAATCTTTAAAGGAATCGGGCGCAATCAATATATTCATGGCATGTAGGTTAGCATATGTGCAATAAAAGTAGTATAAACAGTCCAAATTGGAATATTTTAAATATTTTACATGCTACAACCAAACTATACCTCATCATGTCTGCCGGATTACTCGCCCTGATCGCCTCACTTCCCATTGTAGCTATCTTTGTCTTTATGGTTGGATTCAGATGGCCTGCCACCAGGGCCATGCCTGTTGCCTTTGTAATTGCCCTTATTCTGGCATTGACCGTTTGGAAGACTCCCACAAACTGGATCCTTGCAGCCTCGGCCAATGGACTGGTAATAGCCATGAAGATCATTTTCATTGTCTTTGGAGCCCTTCTTGTCCTCTTCACCATGCGCGAGAGTGGAGCCATTGAAGCCATCAACCGGGGATTCACCAACATCTCCACCGATAAGCGTGTGCAGGCGATAATAATCGCATGGTTGTTCGGAGGATTTATTGAAGGCTCGGCAGGCTTTGGTACTCCGGCTGCCCTGGCTGCTCCTCTTCTGCTCTCCCTGGGATTCCCCGCACTCGCTGCTGTGATGGTAGCGCTTATCGCCAACGTAACACCTGTCTCTTTCGGTGCGGTGGGCACACCCACACTGATAGGAATTCAGTCCTCTCTGGACATTCCTTCGGTACAGCAGACCATTGCCGAATCGGGAATGACCTATGCCGAATACATTCAGCAGGTGGGGGTCTGGACAGCCGCACAACATGCAGTCCCCGGGCTGATCCTCCCCCTGATTATGGTGGCTATGATGACACGGTTCTTTGGGGAGAAGAAGAGCATCCGGGATGGACTGGCCATCTGGCCATACGCCCTGTTTGCAGGGTTCTGCTTCGTAGCACCCTATACACTGGTGGCCCTCTTCCTGGGACCTGAATTCCCAAGCCTTCTGGGTGGCCTCATTGGTCTGGCCATTCTGATACCGGCTACACAGGCCGGATTCCTGGTTCCAAAAAAGAGCTGGGACTTCCCGAAAAAAGAGTCCTGGGAGAAACAGTGGATGGGATCAATCAGCATGGACTCCACTTCAGGCAAAGGGAAGATCTCCATCTTAAGAGCATGGAGCCCTTATGTGCTGATCGGACTGCTGCTGGTACTCACCCGCGTGAGGACCCTACCCTTCGGGAACTGGGTAAAATCGGTGGCCATCAACTACACCAACATCTTTGACACCACAGTGAGTGGCTCTATCGATCCCCTCTACAATCCCGGGATTCTGCCCTTTATCCTGGTGGCATTTCTTTGCATTCCCATCTTTGGTATGAAAGGTAAACAGGTGGGGGCTGCCTGGGGAGAGGCGGTGAAACGTATTAAAAATCCCCTGATCGCCATGGTGTTTGCCGTGCCCATGGTTCGGATCATGATGCAATCGGGCAATAATCCGGATGGAATTGTGGGAATGCCCATTGCCATGGCTACAGCCATGACCAATA
>JAOZUK010000385.1 GCA_029938715.1 Bacteroidales bacterium
TTCCCCACCCTTGGAAATTATGTTTGGCCGGCCATAGAACCCTATCCGGAAACCTATGAGGGAGAGATCGACAAGCTGAAATCATGGTTGATTGCCCGCCTGGCCTGGATGGATGAGCAGTGGCTGAATAAGGGGATCTGTAACCCTAAACCACCCACAGATATTGTGCTTTCAAACAATATGATTCCAGAGAACGAATCCAGTGGCACCATCATAGGTATTTTGAACACCGAGGATCCCGACAGCGATTCTTTCAAGTATTCTCTTGTGTCGGGAGAGGGAGATAGCGACAATTCAAAATTCGCGATTTTTAATCACTTCCTCTTAAGCAATATGGTTTTTGACTACGAGACGCAAAATAGCTTCTCTTTGAGAATTTCAAGTACGGACGAAAATTATGAAAGCATAGAGAAAGCATTTGAAGTGCATGTTTCAAGTACGGTGTCTGCAGAAATTCAGTTGGCAGATGACATTTCATTTGAACTCTATCCGAATCCCAGTTCAGATTTCGTACAAATTACCTCAACAGCACTGGGAAGTCATTCTGTTGCGGTACAACTTATCGATTTGTCAGGAAAAGTTCTGAACAGGTATGAAGGTCAGCTTCATGAGATTAATTCGAGCCTGTCTGAATACACAAGCGGGCTGGACAAGGGAGTCTATTTTGTGAAAATTGAAGTGGCTGGAAGAAGCGTTACCAAAAAATTCATAAAATTATAATTGCAGGATGACCAAGAAATCAAGACAGTATTGATAAATCTTCTCGCTTTTGATACTGCATTCCTCTGTGGTTATAAAAGCATTTGACAATCTGTGTCCAGCCGGGAAAAAAATGTAGACTGGAGCAAATGGCTCGACAATGGAGGTCCTTTGGCAAGAATGGTATAAATGAATGAATAAATAGAACAACGAATTATGCAAGGGATAAAAGACATATTGAAGCCCACTCTATTTTCATTATCATGCTTTTCAATCATTCTGGTTTTATTAAGTGCTTGTTCAAACGCCTCATCAACAAATATATATGTTATTGTTAAAGAAGACAGCAATGAATCCAGAATAGACTTCGCAGCAGGTGAACTGGCTTCTTTTTTGCAGAATATATACCCTGATGACCGATTTGTTGTTAAAACGGAGGTGCCGGAGCACGGTGATTATATTTTACTGGGAACCGTATCGGGCTTTAGTCCAATTCAACCATTTGTAAATGCTGATGATGTTTCCGTTGCCGGTTCCTTTATTGTGAAAAACACTACCCATGATGGCCGGCAATTGGGCATCATATGTGGAAATGATTCCAGGGGGCTAATGGATGGAGTATACTCCCTGCTGGAGCAAAAACTGGGGTATGGGTTTTATCTGAGCTACAACGCGAAAGAGAATGTGGACACAGGAAATTTCAGCTTTGAGAAGTGGGACTTGCAGGCGGCTCCAACGGTCAAAGAGCGTATTACTTTTAACTGGCATAATTTCATCAGTGGTTGTACAGCCTGGAATTATGAGGATTGGAAACACTGGGTACTGCAATCTGCACGAATGCGATATACAGGTGTGATGATCCATACCTATGGTTGGAGCCCTTTAACCCAGTTTGTATTTAATGGCCAGGTCAAAAAGGTGGAATACATTCAAAACACAAGAAACGGCGACCATTGGGGAGTAGCCCATACCCATGATGTACGGGATCTAGTGGGTGGTGAAATTTTTGAATCGGAAGGTCCTGTTTTTGGAGCGGAAACAGGGAAGATCGGTTTTAATGGAGTTACCATGGAAAACCGTGTGCAAAAGGCAAAAGAACTCATGAAAAAGGTATCTCTTTATGCAAGGGATAGCGTGGGTATGGATTTCATTTTTGCATGGGATGTGGACACAAAAGATTGTAATCATCAGGAACAGATTCTTACATTGGATCCAGTTGACAGGTTCCTGGAAAATGAATCGGGCTATTGGCTTGCCCGTCCGGACACTGAAAAAGGGTATGCTTTCTATAAGGCCCAGGTAGAGATGTTGATAAGAGATTATCCTGGCATTTCTGAAATTGCACTCTGGTACAGGCATTCACCTCATACCGATAACAAGGATATGACACCGGTATGGAACTGGCTGGATCGTGATGAGTTGCCGGCAGCGTGGCAAATAGAGTACGACGAAGCGCCGGGAAGCGCAAAAAACTGGGCAGGCCCCGGTATGTTAGGAATTTCCAAAATAGCAGATGCTTTCAGGAAAGCGCTGATCGAGCTGGGGCAAGACCATATCAAATTGGCTTATGGCTCCTGGTGGTTCAATGATGAGAGACATCATGAACTATTCAATGCTTCCAATGAATTTTTCGATCCTTCGCTGAGAGCTTATCCCCTCGATTACGACATGGCCTTTTCTGGCAGTGAGTTATTTAGATCTAAACTTAGAAATACGGGTGAGAAAAGAGAACTGACGGTCATCGAATGGGCACACCACGACGATGGAAAATATTGTGGTCGCCCATATACACCTCCGGAAAATTTTTCGAAACTTCTATTGGATGAGGCCCATGCTTCAGGTTTTGGAGTTATACATTGGACAACCAGACCATTGGATATATTCTTTAAAAATCTTCAATACCAGGTTTGGAGCAACACTTTAAATCAAAACCTTGAAGAGAGCTGTGGTCATATGGCTCTGGATTTTTTTGGAAGGGATGCAGCGCCTGTCATGGAGCAATACCTGAAAAGCTGGATGGCCGAAGCCCCGCAATTCAACCGGGAAACCTCACCGGTTTTTGCCTTTCATATCGACAATGTAGATGAGGTTGTAAATGGTGTTCATAACAGATTGAAGATCTTGGATAGCGTCTATCAGGACAAGCTGAGTCCCGTTGCATTGAAAAGATGGAATTATTTCAAAGGGCACGAAGAATGGATCAAACTATTTCATGAGGCGCATGTAAGCAATGATCCTCAGAAACAAAGGGATGCCATTCTGAAATATGTCGAAAAAATAACGGTAGACGGCCTTACCCGGGGTGAAATGGGGCTATTGATACAGCATAATTTGAAATGGCTTCAAGATTTAGAATGACAAAAA
>JAOZUK010000140.1 GCA_029938715.1 Bacteroidales bacterium
ATCAGGAACAAACGCCGAAAATTTAATTCGATTTTTTCGAACGAGCCCTTTTGGGGAAGTGAGACTGGTGCTTACAAACCGTCCGGAAGCCGGTGTGATCCAACGGGCTCAATCAAATGATATAGAGTGCATTGTCTTTAATCGTCAACAGTTCTACGAGACAAATGAAGTAATAGATTTACTGGTGGAAAGGGGAATAGAATTTGTCGTACTTGCTGGTTTCTTATGGCTTGTTCCAGATAAATTATTAGAACTATTTGATAATAAAATAGTTAACATTCATCCAGCCCTGCTGCCAAAGTATGGAGGAAAGGGAATGTATGGACATTTTGTACACGAAGCAGTCATTTCAAACGCCGAAGAGGAATCAGGGATCACCATACATTATGTGAATAGCAGGTATGATGAAGGCGATGTGATACGACAAGCCAGATGTAAAGTTGAAAGAGATGATACTCCCCATACGCTGGCTTCAAAGATCCACGCTCTGGAATACGAGCATTTTCCAAAGGCAGTCGAAGCTCTTTTAAAGGATCTTTAGCATACCTATGGTGAGGCTTCGAATCATCCCGTAAGAGGCCAGGTTCTCTTCAAATACAGGTTCCACAGGAGGAGCCTCCACTTTTAACGGATTAACGGCACTGCCATTCTTATAGAACCGGAAATCGAGGTGTGGACCGGTAGCAAGACCAGTGGCCCCCACATAGCCTATTACGTCCCCTTGTTTCACATATACTCCCTGTTTTATGCCTTTACCGAAACTATGAAGGTGCATATAGGTGGTGGAGTATACACTGTTGTGTTTGATTTTTACATAGTTGCCACCACCGCGTTTCTGATATCCCACTTTAGTGACCCTACCATCTCCTATGGTATGTACAGGGGTTCCGGTTCGGGCTGCATAATCAACTCCGTGATGGGGTCTTCTGATCTTTAACACGGGGTGGTATCTTGAGTTTGAAAACCCGGAACTGATTCTTGAAAATCTTAGGGGTGCTTTCAGGAAAGCTTTTCTGAGGCTGTTACCCTCTTCGTCGAAAAAGCTTCTTACACCATCCTGAATGAAAGGTACTGCCCAGAAATCGTGCTCATTGTGATAGAACCAGGCTCCAAGAATGGAGTGAATTCCCACCGATTGGGAATCTACATAAGACTCTTCGTAGATCACTTTATACATATCACCCTTCTGTACCCCAAAGAAATCGATGGTCCATGCAAAAATCTCACTCAGTTCAACAGACAGCATGGGATTGGCATCAATGCTTTGCATGGATACCCAGAGCGAGGTCTCAATGGTTCCTGCAGCATGCATCACCCTGTGCTCTATGGGTTTTGTCCCGTTCCGGGCCTCTAATGGATCGGAATCCAGCCGGATGACCACATAGTTGAGAGGATCCTTTTCATACACAAAATAGCCAACAGTAGAGTCATTGACCGAGAAAACAGAGTAGTTGTTTCCGGGTTTGATTTTCCGCTCATCAATCACGGTATCCGGAAGCTGTGAAATCTGATAGATCTGCTGCATGGATACCCCATGGGGTAGCAGCAGATTGGCCAGTAGCTGATTCCTTTTCACTTTACCTGTTGTAACCTCATAGGAATCCACCGGTATTCCGTAGAGTTTTTCAACCGGCGGAGATAGAATCACTTCACTTTCCAGGGCATTTTTCGGCTGTTCAATCCGGGTCAATGGTTCCTCTTCAGGTAACAAAAACAGAACCAGCACAATTCCGATGGCCAGCAATAGCATCAATGCAAAATCTCTCCAACTCTTCATTATACGACGATATTGATAATTTTACTGGGAACGTGGATAAACCGTTTTGGATCAGCTCCTCCTGTCCACTTCACGGCTGTCTCATGCTGCAGAACCTGCTTCCTGATCTCTTCAGATTCAAGATTTATCAGCAAAACAATTTTAAACCTGAGTTTTCCATTGATCATCACAGGATACTCATGGGTATCTTCCTGCAGAAAAGATTCATCATAAATGGGCCATGAAGCTTCAGCAATGGAGCTTTGGTTTTTTAGTTGTTGCCAAATCTCCTCTGAAAGGTGTGGCGCAAACGGACCCAGTACCCTGATAAAGGCCTCTGCAGTTTCCGGGGTAACCTTACCTTTCTTAATACAGAGATTGGTAAAGATCATCATCTGCGAAATGGAAGTATTGAAATGTAATGCTTCGATGTCACCTCCCACTTTTTTGATGGTGCCATGAAGCGACTTTAATACCTCAGGATCCTCGTCTCCAGTGAAGTAGTGCGTTGGGTCGGCAAAGAACTTATAGACTCGATTAAGGAAATTGTATACCCCTTTTACCCCGTTCTCCACCCATGGTTTTACCGCATCAAGTGGCCCGAGGAACATCTCATAAAGCCTCAGTGAATCAGCACCATAGATTGCTACTACATCATCAGGATTCACCACGTTTTTTAGAGACTTGGACATTTTGGCTACGATCTGATTCAACGGTTCACCAGTCTCTGTGTGAACGTAGGATCCATCTCTCTCCTCCACCAGATCGCTCGGTACCTTGGCTCCGGTCTTACTCTCATAAGCAAAGGCAAGGATCATACCCTGGTTAAATAACTTGTTATAAGGCTCATCGGTGGACACGATCCCCAGGTCATACAATACCTTATGCCAGAAGCGGCTGTAGAGCAGGTGCAGAACAGCATGTTCGGCCCCTCCCACATAGAGGTCCACCGGCATCCAGTAGTTCTCCTTTATTTTTGAAAACGGCTCCTGGTCATTGTCCGGATCAATATATCGAAGGTAATACCAGCAAGACCCGGCCCACTGGGGCATGGTATTGGTCTCCCTGCGGCCTTTACGTCCTTTGGAATCGTTTACTATCAACCAGCTGGTTGCATTGGCCAGGGGGGATTCACCATGACTTCCTGGTTCATACCTTTCCAGCGCCGGTAACTCCAATGGAAGATCTGCATCTTCCAGCAATGTAATTTCTCCATCTTCCCAGTGTATGACAGGAAAGGGTTCACCCCAGTAGCGCTGACGGCTAAAGAGCCAGTCCCTTATTTTATAATTAATGGCAGATTTACCCAGACCTCTCTCCTGAAGCCACTCTATGGTTCTGGCAATTCCCTGCTCTTTGGATAGATTATTGATATCAAGCCCGGTTCCTGCATGGACCGAATTCACATAGGTTCCATCCTCTGTCCAGCATGCCTTCCCAGCCAGAACCAGAGTACGGAGCTCCTCATCAGCTCCATGGGGATTCATGATGCAAAGGATAGGTAGTGAAAAGGCGGTTGCAAATTCAAAATCTCGGGTATCGTGTCCGGGTACAGCCATAATGGCCCCGGTTCCATATCCCATCAACACATAATCGGCTACCCAGATGGGAATTTGTTGATTATTGACCGGATTGATGGCATAACTACCAGTAAAGACACCGGTCTTCTCCCGGGAGAGGTCAGACCGGTCAAGTTCCGACTTTAGTCTGGCCTGGGCCACATATTTGTCTACCTGATCTTTTTGATCATCTGTTGTGAGTGCTTCCAGCAACAGGTGTTCCGGTGAAACCACCATATAGGTGGCACCAAACAGCGTATCGGGACGGGTGGTAAAAATACGCAACGACTGTCCGCTGCCTTCTATCTGAAATTCTACCTCAGCACCGGTGGATCGTCCAATCCAGTTGCGTTGCATATCTTTCACTCCTTCGGGCCAATCCAGACCATCCAGGCCTTCCAGCAATCGCTCTGCATAATGCGGAATACGCAACATCCATTGTTTCAGATTTTTCCTCTCCACCAGGCTCCCACATTTCTCATGGGTTCCGTCATTCAACACCTCTTCGTTGGAACAAACAATCCGGCAGTGGGGGCACCACCAGACCTGTGCATCATCGTAATAAGCCAGGCGATGGTCGGCAATAAAATTCTGAACGGATTCTTTACCTTCCTTACTTATGTGTTCGGGGATTTCAAGCTCTTCTATGGGTCGCCCCTTTTGCTGCTTCTCATCGAACCAGGTATTATAGAGTCGTATAAAGATCCACTGGGTCCACTTGAAATAGCCGCGATCGGTGGTGTTTACCTCCCGGTCCCAGTCATAACCCAGTCCAAGCGCCTTAATCTGTCGGCGGAAATTTTCACAGTTGTTCTGAGTGGTTACTGATGGATGAGTACCTGTTTCAATGGCATATTGCTCTGCGGGCAATCCAAATGCATCCCAACCCATTGGATGGAGCACATTGAAACCTTTCATCCGCTTGTATCGGGCTACAATATCTGTGGCCGTATACCCTTCAGGGTGTCCCACGTGCAAACCCGATCCGGAAGGATAGGGAAACATATCCAGTACATAAAATTTAGGTCTGGTATAATCGTCCTCGGTTCTGAAAGTTTTATTTTCTTCCCAGTAGTCCTGCCACCTCTTCTCAATTTCCTTAAACTTGTATTCCATTCTCTTAGCTTCTGATACAGTGTGCGAAATTATAAAAATCTATTAACTTTGCGAACCGTTTATGGCTCCATAGTTTAACTGGATAGAACGTAGGATTCCGGTTCCTATGGTGGGGGTTCGAGTCCTCCTGGAGTCACTACTCTTCAAAGTTCACCATGAAATCGTCGATGTATATTTTCTCCTGTGATGGATTATCGATTGACAATAGTTGAAATGATTCTATTTTGCTGTGAAATTTAAGGTGCAAATATACAAAGAATCACTTACAACCCTGTACTGGCCCATTGGAGAAGGCCCTTTCTACCCTATTTTTCCAACCATCTGTAAATGGCTGTTAATATTTCGTCAAAGAAGCTGAACCTTTTTTAACTATTTTCAGTATACATTTTTAAATACCATATATATAACGGTCCATGGCTGCTGAATTTCTTTCTTCTGTAGGTAACTCCTATCAGATTGACCGCCTTATTTCCGAGGCTACAAATGAAATAGTATTTTTTACCCCAACGTTAAAATTGCATGAAAGCATCATTTTAAGATTTCAACAGGCCGATCAGAGAAATGTACGAATCACTTTGCTTTTTGGGAAAGAGCGAAACCAGTTAAAGGGACAACGCTGGTATAAGGAGTTAAAAAACCTGAGGATGCTCTATCACGATAAACTCAACTCATCTGTTTACCGGAATGAGAAAGAGCTTGTTCTTACTTCAATGGGGCTTTCCGACCTGAGTGCCAGCATACATAACGATATGGGAATCCTGATTTCCAAATTGCGCGATCGCAAGGCTTTTGAGGATGGGATATATGAACAGGAGATTTTTATGGAGCATGCAGAAGAGGTTTTTGCCGGCATCAATTATGTAAAACCTGAAGAGTCGAACCGACCCGAAGAGATCATAGGGGAGATGCCCTACCTTTCCTATTTTGGGATTGAAGACCGGAAACTGGTAAACGGAAAGGTAAAAGCTCCAAGTGGAAAATTCTATATCCCTGAGATGGAGCTCTATAATGACGGAACCATTAAATACCAGGGATTTAAGAAGACCCGTCAACGCCATGGTGAGTGGATCCTTTATACCTATGAGGGGTTTGTAAGAGAGGTAGTGATCTATGAGAATGGGAGTTATGTGGATAAGATCTACTGCGACTATGAGAATCCATCAAAACCCATTTCAAAGTATTATCTCCTATTTGGAATCGGGAATTCGGTTAAAAAGCTTTATGATAAAAACATCGGAGAACTCTATTTTCATAGCCGGATAGAGGATTTTACAGGATTTGATAAGACCAAGCTTTTCTACCATACGGAGCGCTTCATCAGAAAACGTTCGGTATTCGATATGCCGGAGACCTTCCAGGAGATGGTTGACCAGGTCTATTCGGCACTCTATACATAAAAAAGAGGACTGCCCTTTCGGGAGCCCTCTTTAAGTCTATAAAGCCTCAATTTGTTTTGTGATTACTTTTATCTTCCCTGGTCTCTGTATTCCTTTCGGGCCGAGTAGTTAATGATCAAGGCTCGTGCTCTTCTTAGCGACTGTTTCACATCATCTACCTTACCCATGGAAATATCCTGGTCGACCCTCATTGATATGACCATTCTGCTCTTATCAGATTCGGGAAGTTTTTCCCTCTCAAACAGTACAAAGTCCTGGATCGACTCATAGGGAATGCCCTCTTCACTAACCAGCTTGTCATTTAGCTGAATCAGGGGTTCGGTTCCATACATCTTGGCCACGTGAGCAACAGGGCGTCCGATGTAAATGTAACTTACCAGGGATTTCTTCTCCAGCTTCTTCACCTCAGTGACTTCAGGTACCTTTACCCTTACCTGCACCTCGGTTTCCCTCATTGTTGTTGCCACCATGAAAAAGAATAAAAGCATGAAAACAATGTCAGGAAGGGAGGAGGTATTGATTTTCGGAAGACTTTTCCCACTAGCTTTTCTGAATTTTGACATTAGTTACGCCCTCCTATACTTTTAGGTTCAGATTCGGATATATTCATCTTATAAATTTTCCGGATGCCTAACTGTATCTCCTCTTCGATGGGATTATTTGTGTTTAGTTCATCGTAATCCTTATCGAAGTAGAGGTTACAGAAGTCATTTCTCAACGAGTTCACTGCTGCTACAAGCTCGTTCTGAACCTGTAGATATTTTCCATAAGTGGTGGATCGGTCGTTCTGAAGTGAGATCACTCCTTTGGAAACCCTACCAGTCCATATCCCATCAGGAGGAAGAAGTGAGGATCTTCCCGGAGGGAACGGCACCTCTCTCTGTTCCATTTCAGGAAGAGCTTGGTCGTTTAGGGGATTGGTGAAGAACTCAATAGTCTTGAGTTTCAAATCAAGCCTGTCCATTACTTCACCTCCCACCATTAGCAGGTCACTACGGTTGAGTAACACCACCAGTACATTTCGTTTGTTCACCTGAACCAGTGTTTCCTGATTTTCTTCGGGTTCAGGAGGCAATAGCCTGGTGATACCAGTATCGGTGTCCATGGTGGTGGTTACCAGGAAGAATATTAATAGGAGAAAGGCGATATCCGCCAGGGATCCTCCATTTACTTCCGGTGTTTCTCTTGATGCCATCGGTTTTTGTTTTTCTAATGATTCTTACTTGAAGGCCTTTGAAATAATGGCATAGAGAATTGACCCAAAAGCCAATCCAAACAGCATATATGTCAAAAACAGTACAGTATCGACCATCTTTAGGGTTCCCGGGTCGCTGTTTCCTGTTCCATCGTAGCCAATGATTTCCATGGCTGTGTCGCTGGCCAACAGGTATGAAACCACCACCATCACTGCAAAACCGGCAAGTACTATCAGTAACCTTATCAGGGCTTTGGGGTTGGAGATTACAGCAATAAGCGGAAACGTGATAGCAGCAATCAAAGTGATGAGAATAAGGACATAGGCCCACATCAGTGCTATATCGGTACGAAAATAGAGCAGATATTCCCAGCCAGATGTTACATCTTTGACACTGGTTTCTGGAGTCTCAGTCACGACAGGTGCAGCAAGACGCTCCTCTTCAGCTTTCTGGACAGCTGCAATATTTTCAGCAATAGCAGCAGAGTCTATCAGGGTTGTATCTATGACAGGCAACGGGGCTACTGGAGTAAGATCCACACCGCTCAATGCGTCATCAACTTGGTCCACAAGTGCGTCATAGTCAGCGACGGTCTTGGGTCCGATGTAGAAGAAAAGAACCACGATGAGGGAGATACCAGCAACCACCCACAAAATGATTTTTGTTAATTTGGAAAAAGCCATAGCCTCTTATTTTTTAAGATTGTGTTTTACCAGCATGTCTACAAGTGAGATAGAAGAGTCTTCCATCTTATTAACGATACCGTCAATCTGAGCCACAAGGTAATTGTAGAAAATCTGGAGGATGATGGCCACCATCAGACCGGTTACAGTTGTAATAAGGGCGATCTTGATACCACCTGCAACAACGGTTGGAGACATATCTCCCGCCACTTGGATTTGATCAAATGCTTCGATCATACCAATTACTGTACCCATGAAACCAAGCATGGGAGCAATGGCTATAAACAGGGAGATCCAGGAGAGGTTTTTCTCCATAAGGCCCATCTGCACGCTACCGTAGGATACAACTGATTTTTCGACCACATCAATTCCTTCATTAATACGATCAAGACCCTGGTAAAAGATACTGGCTACAGGACCGCGGGTGTTGCGGCACAATTCTTTGGCAGCTTCAACTCCGCCTTCATTCAGTGCTTCTTCAACCTCGAGCAGGAGCTTGTTGGTATTGGTAGAGGCCAGGTTCAGGTAAATAACCCTTTCAAAAGAGAGGGCCAGACCGAAAATCAAGCACAAAAGTACAGCGCCCATAAAACTGGCGCCACCTTCAATGAATTTGGTCTTCAGGGTGGTGTGCAGTACAGTAAGTCCGCCTTTTTCTTCGGCAACAACGGGCATAACTGGCGCAGGAGTCTCCTCAACTGCTACCTCTTCAGTTACCTGTGTGGTATCTTCAGCAGGAGTATCAACCTGCGCAAAGATTGATGCTCCCATAAAAAGCATCCCGAATACGGCTATCAATGCAAATAATTTTTTCATGGTGTTGTTTGTTTGTTTTACTTTATGATTTAACGTGAATATTCCTTTATTAGGTTCATTTATATTTTACTAAGATAAGATATAGTTATTAAATATCATAAGAACTTTGCGGAGAGAGAGGGATTCGAACCCTCGGTACCCTTTCGGGGTACACACGCTTTCCAGGCGTGCCAGTTCAACCACTCCTGCACCTCTCCGATAAATCTTACTCCAATCACCCTTGCACTCAAAACCTCTTGTCTTCAACCTCTTATAAGAACTTTCTCAGCATCAGTTTGTACTGAAACAGTCTGCTGAATTTCGCGGCGAAAAATACAAAAAAAATTATTAATACAAGCAATCATGGCAAAGTGATTTCTCCTTTAAGCGATTTATTTAAGAGCATTTTAACCTCATCAACCCCCAGGTTCTGTGCCAGTAGCACCATTAATTTTGTGGTGGCCGCTTCGGTTGTTATGTCGTAACCGCTTATTACTCCGACATTTAAAAGATGCAGGCTTGTCTCATATCTGCCCATTTCAACACTTCCTCTGCTGCATTGGGTTACGTCTAAAATGATAATTCCTTTGTCTACCGCTTTTTTGATCCGGTCCAGAAACCATGAACCGGTGGGGGCATTTCCGGCACCATAAGTTTCCAGTACCACTCCCCGAAGATCTTTATATTCCAGTACTGCGTCCAAGTACCCAGGAGTGATGCCCGGAAAAAGTTTAAGTATAGCAATGTGGTTATTAAAGTCTTTATGAACAACCAGTTGCCTGAACTTGCCAGGATATCTTACATATTCACGATTGTACACAAGGTGAACACCAGCCTTGGCCAGGTAAGGACAATTGGCCGATTGAAAGGCATTGAAATGTTCTGCATTGACCTTTGTGGTTCTGTTTCCCCTGGATAGTTTGCTTTCAAAATAGATACAGACCTCAGGAACAACAGGTTTCCCGTACTCTTTTGCACCTGCAATTACAATGGAGGTAATCAGGTTTTCTTTGCCGTCGGTTCTCAAAGCTCCTATGGGAAGCTGAGCTCCGGTGAAAATGACCGGTTTGGCCAGCTCCTCTAGCATAAAACTTAAGGCGGAGGCAGAATAGGCCATGGTATCTGTCCCGTGGAGGATTACAAAGCCATCAAACTCCTTATAGTTCTCTTCAATGATTTCAGCCAGTTTGGTCCAGGTGGAAGTATCAATGTCCGACGAGTCGATGGGGGGATCAAAACTAATGGCGTCAATACGAAACCCCAGGCCTTTGATTTCAGGGATCTGTCCCATGATTTTTTTGAAATCGAAGAGTTTCAATGATCCATTGGCAGGATCCTTAATCATTCCAATGGTTCCACCGGTATATATTATTAATATAGAAACTTTATCAGGAGCCATCTTGGGGTGTCAATTGAAATAACTGTAGTGCATTTTGTGTGGTAACCTGCCCGATCTCTTCTTTTGTCAAGTTATAAATTTCTGCCACTTTTGCCGCAATTTCCACAAGATAACTGCTCTCATTTCTTTTCCCCCTGTATGGTACCGGTGAAAGAAACGGAGAATCAGTCTCCATCAGTAATTGTTCCACTGGAATCTCCCGGACCACTTCTCCCAGGTTGGAGTTTTTGAAGGTCACAATTCCATTTATTCCAATCATGAAGTTGTAAGAGAGGGCTTTTTTCAGATCCTCACGGGTCCCGGTAAAACTATGAAACACACCCTTCAGGCCATCTCCTCCCTCATCGTCCAGAATCCTGAAAATTTCCTGAAAAGAGTCCCGTGCATGAATCACCAAAGGCAGGTTTCGCTCCTTCGCCCAATTTATCTGAGTTCTGAACACCTCTTCCTGTTCTTTAATGAAAGTAGTGTCCCAGTACAAATCTATTCCCGCTTCTCCTATGGCAATAATCCGCACATCTTCAAGATGTTGCCCCATGACAGCCAATTGATCGCGATAGTCTTCCTTCACAGAGGTGGGATGAAGCGCCATCATGGGGAAGCAATTGGATGGAAATTGATCTGCCAATCGGAACATGGGCCCTGTGGTTGAGCTGTCAATATTGGGGAGAAACATTCGGGTAACACCGGCCTCAATGGCCCTTCGGATCATCTGTTCGCGATCATCCTTAAATGCATCAAGATAGAGATGGGTATGTGAGTCGGTGTACATTTCTTTTAAGCCTATAAAAGTATAATATTAAAGGGTATTTAGACTTCTAAATACCCTTTAATGTATATGCGAAAGGAAATCTAAACGCTACACAACACCCTGCGCCATCATGGCATCTGCCACTTTAACAAACCCACCAATGTTGGCGCCATCTACGTAATTTACATACCCATCTGGTTGTTTCCCGTGGTCCACACAGGTCTGATGGATATTTTTCATAATGGTTTGAAGGCGGCT
>JAOZUK010000386.1 GCA_029938715.1 Bacteroidales bacterium
ACCCAAAATTCATCCTGCAGGCTTGAAAGATTAGCAGACATAATTTCATTAATGACTACCTGTGAACTTACTTGTGTTCCACAGTTCACGATCAGAACAAACAGAAATATGAAAATGGTATTTGACGTTCTGACTTTCATATTAAGTCCACATTCAAACTTAAGGAATTTTAAATGATCCCGGGGGAAACTATCTGACAATCAAATTAACTGCTTGATAATCAACCGAACTTGTCCCTACCATAATTTCAAATTCGCCCGGTTCAACCACACGCTCCATTTCGACGTTATAAAACTGCAGTTTTTCGGGAGTGATACTTAATGTAACCTTTTTTGTCTCACCCGGTTCCAGCGTGATCCGTTTAAAGCCCTTTAACTCTTGTACCGGTCTGACTACAGAACTTTTCAAATCCCGGATATACATTTGAACTACCTCATCTCCTTTAACACTTCCGCTATTTGTCACTTCCACGCTCACTTCTGTCTCCTGATCAGATGCTATGGTTTCATTTGCAACTTTTAGACTATTATAATCAAATGTGGTATAACTCAGTCCGTGTCCGAAAGGAAAAAGAGGAGTATTCTCTAAAAAGAGGTAATTCTTATTCTGTGTCTTCTTATGGTTATAATAGAGAGGTAACTGTCCCACGGAACGAGGAAAAGTGATGGGCAGTTTGCCTCCCGGACTCACCTTGCCAAAAAGGATGTCCGCCACTGCAGTTCCCGTCTCCTGACCCAGATACCAGCCTTCCAGAATTGCGGGTACATTCTCAGCAATAAAATTTACGGTCAATGGACGCTCATTCAACAGCAGAACTACAACAGGTTTACCTGTCTTCAACACGGCTTTCACCAGCTCATCCTGCTTTCCGATCAGACTGAGATCGGCACGGTCGCCTCTGTGATTATCCTGCCCCCACGACTCACGATGAGTTGATTCATTCCCTCCAAGTACCAGTAGAGCTGCATCACATTTTCTCACTACTCCCACAGCCTCTTTTATTAATGCAGCGTCGCTCTCAGGGCTGTTTAACTGTGGGTTTTCATTTATCCAGAAACTTCCCGGCTTTGCAGTTATCTTACAACCTTCTGCATAATGCACATTAAACTTCCCTTCAGCAAAATCCTGGATGCCCTTAAGTACATGGATACCCTTTCGTGGCTCATGAGAATAAGATCCAAAGTGAAGCTCCCCTGCATTTGGACCTATTACAGCCAGATTTTTAATGGTTTTCTCATCCAGGGGTAACAAGCCATTTTCATTTTTCAGGAGTATCATGGATTTTTGCGCTGCTTCGAGAGCAATTGCTCTATGAGCCGGGGTGTTGGTAACACTACCGACCCGATCCGGGTCAACATAGGGATTTTCAAAAAGTCCGAGACGGAACTTGGCCCTTAGGATACGTTTGACTGCCGTATCCAATACCGATTCAGGAATAAGACCTTCCCTGAATTGCTCCGTAAGTCGGCTATAGCATTGATTGGGACCTCCATTCTCCATATCAACTCCTGCAGTGATGGCAAGGCGGCCTGCCTCTGCCTCATCTGCTGCAACATTATGTCCATTGATCAGCATGCTTACAGATCCCAGATCTGAACAGGCAAAACCATCGAAGCCCCACTCACTCCGTAATATTTCCGTTACCATTTTATGATCGGAAGTGACCGGAATTCCATTATTCTCGTGATATGTGACCATTATACAACCAACTTTGGCCTCCTTTACTGCGACCTCAAACGGATATAGAAACTGTTCCCTGATAGTCCGCTCGGAAAAATCGGCAGGGGCATTCCATAATCCTCCGATAGGCTGACTATGAACAGCATAGTGCTTTGCTGTAGCAATCACATGGTTCTGATCATGGAGAAAAGATTCACCCTGCAGGCCTTTAACCGAAGCTACACCCATACGTGAAACAAGATAGGGATCCTCACCGTAGGTCTCGCCGGTCCTGCCCCATCTGGCATCTCTGGCCAGTCCAAGAACCGGAGTAAATGCCACTGAAATTCCACGTGCTCTCATCTCCTTGGCAGCCACTGAGTAGATACTCTCTACAAGTTCAGTATCCCAAGTGCTTGCCAGGCCGATAGCAGAAGGGAAAACCGTTCCATCCTCAGCCATGTAACCATGCAAAGCTTCGCCGTAGTACATGGTTGGAATACCATGACGATTGGTCTCAATAATATACTTTTGAGTGGCATTCAATATCTCTGTATGCGTATACGGATTTTGATCCAGCAAACGGCCAAATCGCATGATTCCAATACCATCTTTTGCATACTCCTTCAGAACTTCATCAGTAAAGACTCCCAGGGAATCATATACATTCTCCTGCCTGTTATAGGAGGTAGTCTGTGCAACTTTTTCCTCCAACGTCATTCTTGAAAGCAAGTCAGCAACCCGCTCATTAACTGGCAATTCTGCATTTCTGTATGCAGGCTGCTTCTGTTGATTACTATTGCATGATGTTAGTATTAACAATACCGCTATCGAAAGGAAAAGTATGTTTCTCATCAGAATATAATATAGTTAAACATTTAATTATCAATTATATCAGTTAAGGAAACTATCTGACAATCAAATTAACTGTCTGATAATCAACAGAACTTGTTCCCACCATAATCTCAAACTCACCCGCTTCAACCACACGCTCCATATTTATATCATAGAATTGTAGTTTTTCGGGAGTGATGCTCAATGTAACTGTTCTTGTTTCACCGGGCTCAAGGGTGATCCGTTTAAAGCCTTTCAGCTCTTTTACCGGTCTGGTTACCGAGCTTACCTTATCCCGGATATACATTTGCACCACTTCATCGCCTGTAACATCTCCGGTATTTGTAACGTCAACTGTCACTTCTGTCTCCTGATCAGGCGCAATGGTTGCCCTGGCAACTTTGAGATTTTTATAAGCAAAGGTGGTATAGCTCAGTCCAAACCCAAAGGGATATAGCGGGGAACTCTCTGCAAAGGCATAATCCCAAAAGTTTTGAGTGGGTTTTTTATTGTAATAACAGGGAACTTGTCCCACTGAACGGGGAAAAGTGATGGGAA
>JAOZUK010000387.1:0-1246 GCA_029938715.1 Bacteroidales bacterium
ATGTTGTTGCCGGAGTTGACTTTGATGGTGATGGCAATCTTGAAATCTATGCTGTAAACAATAACTGGAACGATGGGCCTGAAGAAGTTATTCCTCGTATTTACAAATATGAGTTCAACGGCACCACATGGGATTCAGTATGGAGTACTGTACTTGATATTCCTATGCAAAACACTTGGCCAACACTGAATAAAGCTGATCTGGACCAAGATGGTAAGATGGAAATTGTTTGGGGTGTTCCAAATAATTTTGGAGGCGGTAGCACACCTTCAAGATTTGTGATTTACGAAACACCTGGTGACGGCAGCGACAACATGGGTGTTTCTGATGGCGCTGATGGATGGTTACCTAATGCTAGATGGGATTTCGACCTTCCAGCAGATACAGAAATGAGAGCAGTTTCAGCAATAGTTGGTGACTATGATAATGATGGTGTTACCGAAGTTGCTTTTGCTGATAGAAGAGGTGAATTCTCATTAGCTATATTTTCTGTAAGTGATGTTCCTGATGCTGCTGACGGTTCAGAAACTTGGACGCAAGAGTTTAACGGAAATACTGCTCAAACTAGTAATTTCGTTAGAAACGGCGTTATTGATGGACCAGATGGTGGTTTCGGTAATATGGTATCTGGTATGGATTACGATGCCGACGGTTACATGGACATGTATGCTGTAAATAACAACTGGAATGATGGTGCAAATGGCGAATTAATTCCTACTCTTTATAAGTATGAGTATGTTGCTGATGCATGGGTTCTACAATGGAGCGCTGCAATAGCAGGAATGGACTATCAAAACACCTGGCCAATATTAGTAGCTGGTGACTGGGATGATGATGGTAAAGGAGAAGTTATCTGGTGCCCTGTAAATAATTTTGGTACTGGTAATGAAGACCCTGATAGAATCGTTGTATATGAAACTCCTGGTGACGGTTCCGATGTCATGGGTATTGATAATGGTGATGGAACAGCTTCACCAAACGCTGGTTGGAATATGAATGTTCCTGCCGAAACAAGTATGCGACCATTCCGTGGACAACTTACAGATATCGATGGTGATGGAGCATTAGAGTTCCTTTTTGCTGAAAGACACAATTATTATGTTTGGGGTGTTGTTGGTGTAGATAATATACCTGATGCTGGCGACGGAAGCGAAACTTGGACTATGGAAGCTGCTGGAGCAAATCTTCCATCAAGTAATAATTTAAACTTAACATTTGAAGATGATTCAGATGTAGCTAACTGGAG
>JAOZUK010000387.1:1346-3049 GCA_029938715.1 Bacteroidales bacterium
CCAGATGCTGGTAATGATTATCGTGACTTAGCTGTTATTGATCAAACGATGTATCTATTCGGTAGTGATGGAGATGTTAGAACTATCACTAATGATGGAACAGCTTACACAGTTAGCGATCGTCATCAAGCATATCCTGGATGGTCTTGGCTCTCTGCTAATACTGTAGATGTTGATAAAGATGGTACAGATGAAATTGTTACTGGAGATTACTTAAGCGGTGGTACTAGTTCTGTTTGGGTATTAACTCCTGATGCCGACAGCCTTGTTGGTACTGCTATTGCAGATTTCTCAGCTAATGCTGCAAACAGAATTACTAGTGTTAGAGCAGGTCATGTTGATGCTGATACATTAGTTGATTTTGTTGTCGGATTTAGAGGAACTGATGAAGTCTTTTTGGTATCATATCAAGGTGGAGATATTTCTTCTTCAGCTAGTTATGTTGTGACTAAATTAGATTCTGGTGTTTTAGGTGCACCTGGAACTGGTCAAGTTGATATGATGACTTTGGCAGATATTAATGGTAATGGTACTGATGAAGTATTCTATACCGGAGTACCTAGAGGTGTTGCATCAAATACTTCTCCAATGACTATTGGTAGTTTAGGCGACTGGACAATTGGTTCTAGTTTATATGATATCGTTCAAGTTGATTCAACAACTCTTGTAGGTGTTAATCTTGATGGTGATATCTTCCCTATTTCATACAATGGAATGAGTTGGGATATTGGCCATGCACAAGTTGGGTTAAATGGCGAAAATGGTGACTTCCTTACATCAACCTCATACGATGTTGATGGTGATGGAATCAATGAAATATTCTATGGCGAATACTGGGGAACCGGTCAAGTTTATATGCTTAAACAAATGAACGGTGCATATCATTCATATAACATTGCTGATCTTAGCCTTTTAGGTGCTTCTAGATTAACTGGTGGAGCAGCAGGCGATATTGATGGTGATGGCAATGTCGATCTCGTATTCGGTTCAAGAGAATCAACTCCAATAAATTCAGTTTATCGTGTTAAGTTTACTGGTGGTGATGTAACAGATATTGCTAGTTGGAGTGCTGAAGTAATTGACAGCGATATTTTAGGTGCTGGTGGTCAAATAGATCAAGTTAAACTAGCAAATATGGACGCTGATGCTGACCTTGAAATTGTTTATACTGGTATTCCAAGAGGCGGCGGTCTATTACCTATTGTAGTACTTGATGTTCAAAAAATAGTTTCAGAATCAATTGATGATGTAAGAATTGATGCTAATGGAGACTATGTGCCAGATAGATTAGGTGAAATTGTTACTGTTAAAGCGGTTATTACATCACCTACTATTAATTCATTATTCTCATTGAGCATTAATGTTCAAGATGTAACTGGTGGCATTAACGTTTATTCAAGCGAAGATTCAATTTTTACCACTGTTGGAGATTTAGTTCTAATTACTGGTGAAATTGGTCAATATAATGGATTGACACAACTAACTGTGTCTGATAGGAATGATATCATAAGACTTGGGACTGGAACTCTTCCAACCCCGGTTGTGCTTACAATTGCAGAATGGATGGCGGATCCTGAAAAATATGAAAGTGTTCTCATTAAAATTAATGCTTTAGAAGATACTGGCGGCGGAGATGCATGGCCAGATTCAAATAGCAATGCAAATATTAATATGTGGGATGGTTTCATGGACTTTACAATGCG
>JAOZUK010000141.1 GCA_029938715.1 Bacteroidales bacterium
ACATGCTATTTACATGCTGAGAAGTATCCTCATATTAGCTGTATTGATGTCCATAATGGCTTCTTGTGATCATTCCGAACAAATAGGGAACAAATCTACTACTCAGGAAATCCCAACGGGAAGGAGTTTATGGGAATGGATTATTCTTCCAGCTATCCCGGAACAAGGTCAAGTCCTTCTATGAAAGGAAGCCGCGTATATGCAGTATCCGGTACCGGCCATCTGTCCAGCTTCGATAAGGACAACGGAAAAGTGATCTGGTCTGGTCATCTCCAGTAAAGCAGGATTACTTCTCCTATGGCACACCCATTTTAATAAACCTGCCTAACAGGAATGTACTTGTTGGCACTTCAAGGAATTACATTCACGTGGTGGACAGACAGGATGGCAAACTACGTTCCAGCTTCCCACTTGGGGGTATAAGGAGGGGCTACGAACACTGCAATTCTGTCGTGCACAAAGATGGATATATCTATTTTGTACCAAGCGAGGAGCGTGGTGAATGTATTTGAAGGATTTGTTGTGAAAGATAGCTTCTTGTATACGGCCATAACGGGAAAGTACAGCTCTTTAGCCTGAATGGCGGCTTACCGGAGTTAAAATCCGAAATGCGCATACGCAATGGAAGCGGCCATCATTTTTCGTTCCCAGTAATTTTTGATGGAGTGATGTATATCAGGCGTGGCAACGCACTGATGGCCTTCGCTGTCAAGTGATTTAGAGATCACTTCTCTACATCAACTGCAAACCTGAAACAAAATGGAGAGAGCGTGTATCATTCAATAACAGGAACTGTTCGAAAACCGGTCAGTCTTCACTGTTATACAACATTCTGATAAAATACCCCCTGTCAAAAATCAGAGAACCCATGTATATGAAGCAAGTTTACCCATAAATTTATTTTAGAAAATACTTTCTACTATGAAAAGACAATTTCTCTTCTCTTTTATAATCTTATCGGCGTTGTTTTTATGCCGGTGTGATCCGGAAGATCCTGTTCAGGATCCCAATGCTCCCGATATTAATTTAGCATCAGAGAATATATCGACCGCTCCGGGTCATATTTTCTGGGTAAGTGCGCTTATAACAGATGATGTTGGATTGAAGAAAGTGAACCTGCTTAAGCAGGACTGGTATCTCGATAAAGACATTATTCTATCGGATAGCATCAGGACCGAATACCAGTTGTTATACAAATTCCTGACACCTGCTGATGCCTTTGCAGATAATCATATGCTCATATTAAGTGTTGAAGATGTGGGAGGTAATGTTACAACCCGTGAGCTGCCAATTCTTTTTAATAAGGATGTGGAACCCCCGGTATTTAAAATAACAAGTCCCTCGGAAGGTATGAATGTGTTTGGGGGAGATAAAATGAGATTTTTTATCGAGGTAACTGATAATCATGGTATAGACACTTTCGCCATTGACGCTCCTGAATTTGGTATCGATACACTTATCGTATTCGATCCGGTAAATCCAAGGTATATTTTTGTTAAAGACTATATAGTCCCGGAACTTATTCCCGACGGAACCTATTTCATAAATATATTAGCCGCCGACAGCACCAGTAACCAAAGTGTACAAATAATCAGTATCGCAGTTGGTACTGTTGCAGTTGGAGAAGTATACTGTGTGGGTGGTGCAACCTGGTCGGGGTGGGATTCTCCTGATAATCCAATGCTGATGCGGCAGGACCTGGATAATCCTGGTTGGTATGAAATTGCAACTTATAGTTTTGGAATTCAAGACTATAATGGAGTTAAGTTTATTGGACAGCGAGGCTGGGGACCACTCAATTGGGGGCTTGATCCCGATAATCCTTCTGAAATTATCAATGATGAAGGGAGTGATAAAATTGTCCTTGAAGAGGAAGGGTATCATAAGGTTAGGTTTAGCCCCGAAGAGATGGCTTACACCGCAGAATTTGTGGGAGCAGATACGCCCGTCCTGTCTGAAATGTACCTCCTTGGTTCAGGAATAGTAGGCATGGCCAATGCCTGGCAGGATCCCTCAGGGGCATTGCCAATGACACAGGATCCTGAGAATCCATACATTTTTACTACAACTGTTGAATTCACCGATACTGGTGATGATGACTGGGGAGCTGTTTTCATTTTCATAGGTAATAAGAGTGATGTTTCTGCGTTCAACCTGGGATTCACATATTATCCACAAGATGTGCTGGATACCGACTGGTTGGATTATTATGGTTACGTGGTTGGGGACCTCTCCCTGAACCTGGATCCATTGACGGAGGATCAGGTTGCGAACATCGGTGATTTCCCACCCTCTGACGGATACTGGAATGGTGTTCCTTATGTTGCCTATTACATGCAGGCGGGAATGTATACCATTAAGCTGGATTATCATATCCAACATGCTTCAGTAACAAAAGTTTTTGAATAATACCCGGAACAATGAAAAGAATATATTATACAGTACTGCTCCTGATTGTGTCGTTCATCTTTTTTGCGGATATAATGGCACAGGAAAAACAAACCCTGACCGGCCAGGTTATAACGGAGGAAGGACCGGCATTGGGTGCCAATGTGACAATCAGAGGCACCGCAATCGGGACCATTACCGATGTCAATGGTAACTACTCCCTCCAGGTAGAAGCAGGAGACACTATTGTAATCAGCTATATCGGCTACCGCTCAGAAGAGGTGCCCTATACGAACCAGGAGATTTACAACCTGACACTCATACCTGATGTTACAGAGCTCGAACAGGTGGTTGTTGTGGGATACGGTGAAGTGAAAAAGAAGGACCTCACCGGTGCCATTTCTGTGATAAGGGGTGATAAACTGGAAACCAGGGAAGCCGCATCTGTTCAGGAAGTTCTGCAGGGGCAGCTTGCGGGAGTCCAGGTGATGAGCCGTGGCGGTCAGCCGGGTGCGGAAGCCACCATTCTGGTAAGAGGGATATCAACCATAAATGATAACAATCCGCTCTATATTGTTGATGGCTCACCCTTAGAAGATATCGAATTCCTGAATCCGAAGGATATCGAATCGGTTCAGGTGTTGAAAGATGCTTCCGCCTCGGCAATTTATGGATCAAAAGCATCGAATGGCGTGATAATTATTGAGACAAAACGTGCAAAGACAGGTGCGGTAATTATAAATTTCGATGCTTCCGTTGGCCAGGAGTCGGTTAGCAGAAAGCCGGAGGTAGCGGATGCCCATGAATACACGCGCATTGCAAACCTGGCAGCAGAGAACTCCGGCCAGGCACCCATATACCCAGATCCCGATATTTTTGGAGCAGGAACCGATTGGTGGGATGAGGTCATGCAGAATGGTCTTGTACAGAATTACAACCTCTCCCTGTCAAAAGGCACCGAGGATTTTAAAGTCACCACAGGGGTCAATTATTTTAACCAGGAAGGTATCCTGGAAGGGGGAGGCTATGAACGTTATAACTTCAAGCTGAACACAGAATTCCAGTTGACACCAAAAATAAAGATCGGAGAGAATATAACCATTGCCAGAAGCACGACTACCAATGGCCCGAATGTGGTGTGGGATGCGCAATTGATTGAACCGATTACCAGTGTGTACAGACCCGAATATGAGCAGGAGGGATTGAATGAATACAGCATCTATTCACCCACAACCACTGATGTTGGAAACCCTGTGGCACAGATTGCCAGGAACTTCTACACGACTGATTATTTCAGGGTTGTGGGAAATGCATACCTCGAATGGGATATAGCTGCAGGTTTGAAATTTAAATCACAATACAACATCTATTTAAGCAATTGGGAGCAGAATTGGTTTGGACCTGATTATTTTATAGAGCAGACAGATAAGAGGGATGTCAATTCCGTAAGCCGTGCGCATAATAATCGTATAAACAATATCTGGGAGAATTACCTGACTTATCATAAAGATTTAGGGAAACACTCCATAACAGCTCTGGCTGGAATGTCGATGGAATCACGACTTCATAAGACGCTCTACGGAGAGGGTGAAGATACACCGAATAACAGCAGCTCGCTTCGATTTCTCTCAGCCACAACGGGAAGCTGGCAATCAGTAACCTGGAATGGAAGTTCTGTACAACCCTCCAACGAAGAGAGCACACTCCTTTCTTACTTTGGCCGCCTGAATTATTCGTTTTCTGGCAGGTATATCCTGGCAGCAAGCTTAAGAGCGGATGGCTCCTCCAAGTTCCCTGAAAATAATAGGTGGGGGATTTTTCCTGCGGTATCGGGTGCCTGGGTGATTTCAGAGGAGAGCTTCATGGAATCGCAGGATTGGCTAAACCAGTTGAAGATTCGTGCCGGATGGGGACAGGTCGGTAACCAGTTCTTTGAGGATGTAAACGCCAGGTACTCCCGGATGGGTATTTATTATACCACCATGGGAGCAAACCAGGATGTGGTCATCGGTGCAGCCCCCTCTTCCATTGGCAACTCATTGCTAAAGTGGGAAACGGTAGAGGACATCAACCTGGGGCTCGACTTTTCCGCGTTGAACAACAAATTGGTTTACAGCCTTGATCTCTACCAGAGGAAAAGCAAGGATATGATCCTCTGGACAAGTGTTCCCGGCTATATGGGTTTCGGATATACGCAACAGCTTACTAATATTGGAGAACTGGCTGCGAAAGGATATGAGATGATGTTCAAGTACAGGGATGCGGTAGGAGAATTCCGCTACGAACTTGGATTCAACCTGTCCTCGGCAAAAACCAGGATAGAAAAGCTGGTCCACGGTGAGTCAGTAACGGACGGGAACCACCAGCGGCTGGATATGTTAACCACAACAATGGAAGGTGAAACGGCGGGTACATTTTATGGGTATGTTACCGATGGTATCTTTCAGAATTTAACTGAAATAAACAGTCACAGCGATGAGCAGGGGAACCTGCTGCAAGCCCAGGCCGAACCGGGCGATTTCAGGTTCTTAGATATAAATAACGACGGGATCCTGAACGACAATGACAAGAGGGTAATAGGCAACCCTGAACCGGATTTTACTTATGGCATTAATGGGTACATGAGCTATAAGGGAATTGACTTAAGCCTGTTATTCACCGGCTCATATGGAAACGACGTACTGAATGCAATAAAACCTTATTCCGCAACCGGAGAAGGATATTACAACTCTGAGAAAGGGCTACTGGAACGTGGATGGAACGGTGAGAATTCCACGAACACCCAGCCTGTGATCAAGGCTGTAGATCAGAATCAGAACTTCAGGTATTCTGACTATTATATTGAGGACGGCAGTTACATCCGACTGAAAAACGTACAATTGGCTTACAACTTTCCAGAGCGCATATTAGCACCCATTAAGATCAAGAAGGCAAAAATTTATATAAGTGCCGAAAATGTATACACATTCACACCATTTTCCGGCCTGGATCCTGATATGGGCGGAAGGCCTACCGTAAGAGGGATTGATTGGGGACATTATCCGCTCCCAAAACGATTTACCATAGGATTAAAATTAACCCTGTAAACAAGTAAGGATTACGATTATGAAAGCAAAAGGCATATATTTTATCATCCTCTTTACGCTGCTACTGGCATATAGCTGCGAAGACTTCCTTGATAAACCGATCCAGGGATTCCAGGTATCTGAAAATTATTTTGCTACTGAAGAAGAGTGTCAGAGAGCTGTTTTTGGATGTTATGAGTCACTCAGTCCGGATGACTGGTGGCAGCTGGATTTCTTCTGGATGGTGGGGGATGTTTGTTCAGATGAAGCCTTTAAAGGCAACTCCATCGAAGGTGACCAGCGGGACTTTGGAAACCTGGCCAATTTCAATATCCATTCCAACAATGAATGGGTTGAATTTAAGTGGTTGTATACCTATGCCACCATAAGCCGATGCAACCTGGTCATTGATAAAGTGCCTGATAGTCCTTCTTCCGAAGAAAATATAAAACGTTTTGTGGCGGAAGCAAAATTCCTGAGAGCCTTCGCCTATTTTGAGCTGGTAAAGAATTTTGGGGGTGTTCCGATTATTCTTAATGAGATTTCAGCAGGCGATCCTGTTGTGAAGCGCTCCACAGAAGAAGAGGTATTTGCGCAGATTGAAAAGGACCTGGAGGAAGCTTCCCGGGCCCTCCCGCTCAAATCGGAGCAGGCAGCCGAAGAGCTTGGTCGTGCAACAAAGGGTGCAGCACATGCTTTCCTGGCAAAAGCTTATGTTTATCAGGAGAAGTGGAGTGAGGCCCAGATCTACTCCGATAGTGTAATCATTTCAGGGGAATACAACCTGAATGATGCATTCGGGGATGTCTGGAGCGTAAATAACCCAAATGGAAACGGTTCAATTTTTGAAATACAACACAGCTTTGATGATATTTATTATGTGGGCACCGCTGTTCCTGTACTATCCCGCAGCCGGGCTGACGGGGGCTGGGGATTCGGAACCCCCTCAAGTTACCTTGAAAATGCCATGGAGGGAGATCCCAGGTTATCCTGGACCATCATTAAGGAAGGTGATTATGTGGATGCGGATCATCCATCTTACAATACCCAGTTAACAGAAAATGAATCGGGAAGAATCAACCGGAAATATTACCTGAACTATACCGACAGACCGTCGAAGGACGAACACCTTCGCTCCGGACTGAATCATATTCTGTTCAGGTATGCCGATCTGCTTCTGTTACATGCCGAGATCACCTATCACAATGGCCGTGAATCTGAATCCCTTCTGGCGCTTAACCAGGTCAGGACCCGGGTTGCACTTTCACCTGAGAATGCCGGAGGGATCAGTTTACTAAAGGCTATTCATAAGGAGCGGCAACTGGAACTTGCCATGGAAGGTCACAGGTATTACGATTTAACACGGACCGGAAGGCTGACCGAAGTGATCCAGGATTTTTTTGATTACAACCAGAATCGCAGTACGGATCCTTATGATGCCGGCCACAATAAGGGCACACTCTTCAGACCCGGAGTGCACGAGTTGTTCCCTATTCCTGCAAGCGAAATCGCACTGTCAGAATACCAGATACAACAGAACTTTGGATATTAACTATAACTAAAACAAATGATTATGAAGAAAATTACACTACTGTTTGTTAGTTTGGTTTTTGTCTGCTCATTTCTTGCAGCTCAAACCGTAAATGTGACCTTCCAGGTGAACATGAACAAGATCACCGACATGCATGACGGTGGCTCCGTGTGGCTACTGTTCGGCGATTGGGCCGAGTATTTTTACATGGATGATTCTGATGCGGATGGGATTTATACTTTCAATATTGACACAACGGCAAGTGCCATATTAAACTACAGTTTCTCATACCAGTATGGTCCGGATGAATGGACCGAGTATTATCAAGAGACCGTACCCGATGCATGTGCGAACGCAGATGGCTACCGGGAATTGAATGTCCCGGCCGCGGACACCATCTTGCCTGCCTTTTATTATGAAACCTGCTCTGAAAAATTGATGTCAGATGTAACCTTCAGTGTAGACCTGAGAGGGGTTACCGATTTGTATGAAGACGGTGGTGTTTGGATCTACACGAGTATTGACTGGGAAGAGTGGGCAGATATGACCGATGAGGACGGGGATTCCATCTATTCGGCGAAGGTGACAAAAGAGGCAGGCTCGACACTTCCTTATGTCTTTTCCTATCAGACCGGTCCTGACTCCTGGACCGAATATGTTACTGAAACTGTCCCGGGAGAATGTGCCAATGGTGACGCATTCCGTGAAATGACAGTTCCAGAGTCGGATACGGTTATGCCGGTGTTTGCCTATGAGAGTTGTACAGGTAACAATTTGGTTAATTACCAGGTAGATCTGAACGGGGTTAGCGATTTATTTGACGGCGGATCTGTCTGGGTATTGTTTGGCGACTGGGTGGACTATTATTACATGGAAGATCCCGATGGTGATAAAATTTACAGCATTACCCTGGCAACTGTGGCCGATACAGTCATCCCCTACAAATTCTCCTATCAGAACGGAGCGGATGAGTGGACCAATTATGTGGTTGAAACTGTCCCGGCCGAATGTGCCAGTGCAGATGGCTATCGTGAACTATCTGTGGTGGACGGATATACCTTGTTGCCACCCGTTGCTTACGGCAGTTGTGATGCGACACCCATTGCAACAGTAATGATCACATTTGCAGTCGATATGTCTTACGAAACCGTGATCGATAATGATGTACAGGTGGTAATAAAAGAGCCATGGATCTGGACCGCATTGAGCGATCAGGGCAGTGGAATCTGGTCTGCCACTGTTGAGGTGCCTGAGAATGCAACCTATCCGTATACCTTTGTTAACGGAGGCGTGGATAACTGGGGTGGTGAAGAGAAACTTCCCGATATATGTAATATGGGTGAGCCGGGCGCACCGGAAAGACATGTTACGGTTGAGGATACAGATGTTGTACTGGATGTGGTTGCCTTTGGAAGCTGTACTGCCGATCCCGTTGGTAAGATAAGCGCAACCTTCAGTGTGGATATGAGCAAGGAAACTGTAACAGAAACAGGTGTACAACTCGTTGTTAAAGGGCCATGGATCTGGACCGCAATGGTCGATAAGGGGAATGGAGTATGGGAAACAACACTCCTGCTGAACCAGAATTCCACCTATCCTTATACCTTTGTTAATGGGGCCATAGATGACTGGGAAGGTGAAGAATCAGTTCCTGAAGCATGTAATTTTGGGACTGCTTCAGCACCGGAAAGAAGATTGGTACTTGCTGAAAATGACACGATCCTCGAAACAATATCGTTTGGAGCGTGTGCGGTGCTAACTGATGTAAATGTTACATTCAGGGTTGACATGAATGATGTAACAGTTTCCGGTGATGGTGTTCAGGTTGTGCTAAAAGAACCATGGATATGGACAGCCTTGTCTGACGCAGGAGAGGGTATTTGGGAAGCCACCATTGTGCTGCCCGGGAATACGACTTATCCTTATTCATTTGTTAACGGCGCAACGGATTATTGGAGCGGTGAAGAGGTCATTGTGGGCGATTGCAAAGACGGAGAGAACAATCAGCGCCTTGCTGAAATAGGAGGAGAAGATATAACGCTGACCGCTTTTATTTTTGGAACTTGCTCTGACCGAACTGTTAATGTAATCCAGGTTGATAACGAGACATTTTCGGTATATCCCAATCCTGCCAGTGATATGCTCTATATTAAAATGATTGACCATACCACCATACACACGATCAGCATTATTGATCTCACAGGCAGAATGGTTACTACTCAGAAAGTCTATAACCTGAGCACCGTATCAGTTGATGTAAGTGAGTTAAACAGAGGGCTATATCTGGTTGTTTTATCAGGTGAAGGATTAAAGGCTGTTACAAGAGTGGCCATAAATAGATAAGATTGTAGAACAAGATGATAAATATGTGCCGGTTGGTACCGGCACATATTATTTTCTCTTTATGTATTCCATATGAATAAAATGAAAATCCTTTATGTGAAGAAAATGATGATGCTGGCAATAATCATGGGGCTTGTTTTTGCAAATCACTCCTGTGCAAAGGAAAAGGATAAAGAGATACCTTCGGATACGTTTATCACCCTTTCGCTCAATTTCAATGATCAGCAGCAAGAAATGCACTCTTTTGGGGCTTCTGATGCCTGGAGCACACAATTTGTTGGAAAAAACTGGCCCATCGAAAAGAGGGAGAAAATAGCAGAACTCCTTTTTAGCACTGAGATTGATGATAATGGATTTCCTGAAGGAGCAGGTCTTTCTGGGTGGAGATTCAATATTGGAGCCGGAAGTGCCGAGCAGGGCATCTCAAGTGAGATCAATGACGAATGGCGGCGTTCAGAATGCTTTTTAAATGCCGACGGAACTTATAATTGGGATAAACAACTGGGCCAACGCTGGTTTTTGCAGGCTGCAAAGGACTACGGAGTTGAAAATGTAACAGCTTTTGTGAACAGTCCGCCTGTTCACTATACTGAAAATAAGAAAGCCTGGTCAGACGGTGGCAGTTCAACGAATCTGAGGGATGACAGGTTCGAAGATTTTGCCACTTTCCTGGCAACGGTTATTAAAGAGCTTAATCTACGGGATAAGTTGGATATTAATTATATAAGTCCTGTTAACGAACCTCAATGGGACTGGGATAATAAAGGACAGGAAGGTTCTCCATATACCAATGAAGAAATTGCAGAAAGTGTGCGTCATTTATCAGGGAAGCTTATAGACCAGGGTCTATCGACACAAATTGAGGTATCTGACGCAGCACAAGTTACATATATTTACAAATATGGAAATAAACCCGAAAGAGGCAATCAGGCATATGAGTTCTTCTCACAGGAGTCAGATAATTATATAGGTGACCTTTCAAATATAGCCTTAAAAATAAGTGGTCATAGCTACTATTCTACATATCCGGTAAGCACACTTTTGCAGGAGCGTAATAGCCTGGCTGACGCCATTTCAGAAATTGATGTAAATCTTCAGTTTTGTCAAACAGAGTATTGTTTGTTGGAAGGCAATGATGAAATAAATGGGAATGGACGCGATTTGGGTATTGATCCTGCATTATATACCGCCCGACTCATACATTATGATCTCACAGTTGCCCAATCAACAACATGGTATTGGTGGCTGGCTGTTAGTCCTTACGATTATAAAGATGGGCTGGTGTATATCGATAAGAATAAAAATGAGGGTGAGATTTACGATTCAAAGATCCTTTGGGCCCTGGGTAATTATAGCCGTTTTATCAGACCGGGAATGCATCGATACACTGTATTAAGGTCAGATAACCAGAACGATGAGAGATCAAGTACCGGATTAATGGTCTCAGGATATGCCCCGGCTGATAAGTCCAAAGCAATATTTGTAATGGTTAACTACTCTAAGACAGTTACTTATCCGATAAAAGTGAAAACGATTGATAACCGGAA
>JAOZUK010000142.1 GCA_029938715.1 Bacteroidales bacterium
TTCTCCTCCACCGACAGGTCCATATAGAGCGAGAAACGACCCGGCATATAGCCAATGATCTTTCTTACCTCGCGGTAATCCTTTACCACATTGTGACCATGCATCAGGCAGCGTCCGGCATCGGGTATCACCAGAGAGGCCATGATGCGAAAAAGCGTCGATTTTCCAGCCCCGTCGGGACCAATCAATCCAAACAGCTCCCCGTCGTTCACCTCGAAATCAACTTGCCTGAGTGCCTTTACGGCATCATAAGATTTATCTATATGGTCTATAATCAGCGACATAGGGCTAGCATCTTTTTAGAATACCACTTCACCGGGCATACCTATCTTTAGGCTGCCATCATTGGGCACCACCACCTTAATGGCATACACCAGGTTCACCCGTTCCTCCTTGGTCTGAATGATCTTGGGGGTAAACTCTGCTCTAGGCGAAATCCAGCTTACAACACCTGTGGTCTCTTCCATTCCACCATCCACGTCGAACATAACTTTTACTGAATTCCCAGTTATCACTTCAGATAGCTGATTTCCCGACACATAGGCTCTAAGAATTAGCTCATCCATGTTTGCCATCTTGTAGAGCGATTGTCCGGGTGCAGCTATCTCACCCTGCTCCTTATATTTGGTTAGCATCACCCCTTCTTTGGGATTTCTCACCAGACTTCTGTCGATCTGGTCCTCCACCTGCTCGATTTGCACCTTCAGGATATTTCGCTCAGCGAAAACAGATGCTTTTTGAGATTCTATCGCAATGATTTGAGCGTTTAACAACGCAATCTGGCCTTCCATATCATCCTTTTGTTTGGATGTAGCCGCTCCTCCTTCAACCAGCTTATCTATCCTTATCTTCTCCCTTTCGAGGTTATTCAACTGAACATGGCTGGCATTGATCTGTGCATCCAGGGTACTGATTCTTGGACCCAGGGAAGCTACACTTGATTCTAACTGGACTCTTTTCAAATGGAGTTGAAAAGTGTCAATGACTACCACCACCTGACCTTTGTCAAGCTCTGTTCCCTCCATAGGTTCAAATGAAAGAATTCTGCCAGGCGACTCTGCCGAGATCATCACCTCGATGGCTTCGAAATTACCATATGCATCGGCCTGGTCCACCTGGTTATTACATGCCATAAAAGTGGTCAATACTAAAAACGCTATGAATATTAAGTACTTCATCGTATAGTTATTAAAGATTTCCCTGTATGTTCAGATAGTTGGCAATGGACTTCATCAGATTTACCTCGTGCATCGCCAGGTTAATGCGTGCAATGCTCTCCTTATTCAGTTCAGTGATGTAGTCAGTGGCTGTAATAGTCCCATTTTCTAATCTGAGCGCTGCATGCTCCGATATCTCTTTCTGGAGTTCTAAAACCTCTTCTTCCAGCTGCATGGATTTCATGTACTGATCGATTTTGGCTTCTTCCTGTACCCTTTGCGATTCTAATTCTTTATCGAATGCAGATCTCTGATTTTGCAATATATGCTGCTGATGTTCAATTACCTGACGATCTCTACTGGTGCTGTTCCAGTCCCAGATGTTCCAGCGCAGTCCAGCTCCTACCATATAGTAATAATCCCATTTATCACTCATCATATTATAGCCTGGTTTTCCATACCCCGTCTGACCAAATGCATAGAGTACAGGCATCCGCTTCTTTGAAATAAGCTCTTTCCCTGCCTCCATGGAAGCATCTTTCAGATCGAACAGACGGTATTCCGGACGGGTTACCTCTTCTCCTCCCACCTCTCCAAATATGGGTTTCTCCAATTCTGCTTCCAAGTCAAATTGCACCCCACATATTATATTCAGAGCCTCTAAAAAAGAGTTCTTACGCGCTTCCACCTCCAACATAGACTGCCTCACCTTTAGCATCTCAACCTTTATGACCTTCAGATCAGATTCTAGCATGGCCCCATTCTCAACGGCCAGTTGCACCACCTTATGCCTGGCTTCCAGGTTTTCAAGGTGAACCACCAGGTTCTTCATATTCTCCTGAAGTGCCAGGATGGTGAAATAGTATTGATTCACCTTCCCTTTCAAACCATACAGATCCACTTCAACCTGCTGGATATCTGCAGCTGTGGCTGCCTGCTCATAGTTCTTCAATTGCTTGGTTACGCCTCCATCATAAAGGGCTTGGGAGATATCCACATTTACTCCATACTGATCATGGGGCACTTCAGGAAACTTTACCGGTATGTCCGAGTTGGCCAGGGTAACGGTTACCACATCGGACTGATAGGACAACCTTCCATTCAGATCCAGTGAAGGATACCAGTTTGTTCCTGCCTGATCAATCTTCAGGTCTCCTATTTGCCGGATAATCTCCCGGTCTTTTAGTCGGGGTGCATTTTCGATGGCCTTATCATGACATTCAAACAGTGTAATGGTCTCCTGGGCCATCAGCACTCCAGTAAAAATCATTAATAACAATGTAGCTCTAGTTCTCATCTCCATTGGATTTAATCATAAACTGCTTCACAAGTGGTGGAAGTATTTGCTTACGCTGCTTCATGGCTTCTAAGTATTGATCATTATCGCCATTATAGAGTAATTCAGTAACTACAGGACGCGCAGCGAAAGGAAAAATACATAGGCTTATAATATTCATAATCAGCTGCCTGGGATCCATACCCTTTGGTCTATCCTCCTCCATTTTCGTAATTGCAATAACCGGATCAATGCCCATTTCTTTCATAACCTCCGGCATACGATCGGGATTGGAAGAGAGTTCCTGCAATACAAATATGGGAATCTGAGGATTTTCCATTAAGGCATCGATGATGGTTTCAATCATGGCAGGAGCATACTCCTCAAAATTCATTTCGGAATGCAACATGACTGCCAGATTGGGTAAAAAGGTTGACATGGCATTTTTAAACACCGCTTCAAACAGTTGATCCTTGCTCCGGAAATAGTAATTCAGAAGGGTGCGGTTTATTCCGGCATCGTCTGCAATGTCCTGCATAGAAGTGCCTGCTTTGCCTTTCTGGTAGAATAGCCTTTCCGCTGAGGAAATAATTTTCTGTTCAGTTTCTGTATTCAGTGCCATTTGTTCTGTTGTATGTCTTAACATTTATGTTTAACGTATTCGTCAAACGATTTCGTAAATGTAAATCATTTTTGAATTCATTTCAAGTTTATAGTGGGGAAAAAGAATAAATCGTATCTTTCGACTCTTTTGATTCAGTATAAATAATTTAACTATAATTCTGTATTACAAATACTTACCCATGAATAAAATTGCATTGTTCCTGATATTTTCAGGTTCCATTATTTCTTGTCAGCCCCGTTTTGAGAAGGAAATAACCTCCATTGAGATTGAAGACCACATCGCATACCTGGCTTCTGATGAGTTAAAAGGACGATATCCGGGGACTCCTGAAGACATTTTACTGGGGGATTACATCTCATCAGAGTTTAAGAAGGCAGGATTAATCCTGTATGAGAAAACAGGGATTCAGCACTTTGGAATTGCCACTGATATTGAAGCTGGTCCTGGAAACAAAGTCACTTTTGGCGATGCCGTTCTTGAGTTTGAATCAGACTACACTCCTTTTTCATTCAGTGCGTCGGGTTCGGCTGAATCAGAGGTGGTATTTGCAGGATATGGGTTCCAGATTGATCAGGACGAGATCACATGGGATGATTATGCAGATGTGGACGTAAAAAATAAATGGGTCCTGTTGTTCAGGGGTGTACCCGGTGAACAGGACGGATCATCTCCCTATGTGAATCATAGTGAGGATCGGGGGAAGGCCCTGTTGGCTTCAGATCTGGGAGCTTCGGGGGTGATCTTTGTATCGGGAAGCTCTTTCGATGCCAAGGATCAACTTACTGAATTGAAAGGAAAACAGCATCCCTTATCAATTCCCGTAATTCAGATAACCAGAGCCAGTGCAGATCAGCTTCTATTGGCTGCAGGAGCAGACAGCCTGGCCCACTACGAGTCAGAATTAGGTTCAAACCTGAAAGCAATTTCTTTCCTTACAGGATTAGAAGCCGACATCACTGTTGACCTCAAGCCAAAAGAGGTTCAATCTGCCAATGTAATCTCCATATTAAAGGGATCTGATCCCTCCCTGAGAAACGAGTATGTTATAATTGGAGCACATCATGATCACCTGGGTATGGGTGGCGAAGGAACCTCTTCACGTGCTCCCGACACTGTGGCCATTCACTATGGGGCCGACGATAACGCATCGGGTGTTGCAGGAGTCATGGAGATCTCTGAGTATATGGTTTCCCTTTCCCCTTCGCGCAGCATGCTTTTCGCCACATTTGGAGCTGAAGAGATGGGGCTTGTGGGTTCAAAGTATCTGACAGAAAATTCCCCGGTCGACCTTTCCATGGTACAGGTGATGATCAACCTTGATATGATAGGACGGTTAAATGATGAACGACAGCTGCAGATTGGCGGAATCGGGACCTCTCCTGGATTTAAGCAAGTGCTTGATTCCATTAACACCAACTATAATTTTAACCTGAAATATGCCAATGAGGGGTTTGGACCTTCAGATCATGCGGCATTTTATGCCAAAGATGTCCCTGTTTTGTTTATCTCCACCGGAGCCCATTCCGATTATCACACTCCTTTAGATAACTTTGCAGCCATTAACGTGGAGGGAACCCGTGAGGTGCTTGCTTTTGTTGCTGATGTAACTGAGGCACTTGCCAATCAAAAAGAGCGGATCGCATTTACCGAAGCCGGGCCCAAAGTCAGGGGTTCATCCAAAGGTCGGCGAGGAGGAATCACCCTTGGACTCATGCCCGATATGACATACGATGGCAACGAAGGCATGCCCGTGATGGCTGTTACTGAAGGGAAACCAGCAGGTGTGGGTGGCATCCAGAAAAATGATATCATCATCTCCATCGAAGGTAAATCAGTTGGTAATATATATGATTATATGAGTCGACTGGGGCAGCTTAAGGAGGGAATGGATATTGTGGTCACCGTTAAACGTGGCGAAGATAACCTGGACCTGGTCATCAGGTTGTAATTGAAAAACAACGAATTAAAGGTGTAAACTATGAAATTAAAAAAAGTACTTTTCTGGATTCTGGCAGTGGTTATCTCACTGGCCGCTATGGTTTACCAGCGAATGACCGGACCTACCTACCCGATAAAGTATGAAATAAGTTACCAGAACGAGGAATTCCACTATAGTCTTCCACGTTCCAATAATGGAAGACCTGGTGATTACCCCGTGGAAATTCAGCTTCCCGAGACCTTTTCAGCAAATCTGATCTGGCGAATCTTCCCCACAGAGAACCCATGGGATACACTGGTAATGGCAAGGCAGGGAGATACTCTGAGTACAAGCCTCCCCCACCAACCTCCAGCCGGTAAAATTGAATACCATCTGGAATTGATGGCCGATGGAAAAATCATTGATTTGCATGAAGATGAGAATGTGGTCATCCGGTTCCGGGGTGATGTTCCCGCCTGGGCACTTATCCCACATGTTCTTATGATGATCCTTACGGTGATCTGGTCCATGGCCACCATCATTTTTGCACTTGCAAATATTCCATCCTATAAGAAGCTCGTGGGAATTACCATCATATTTCTGATCATTGGAGGTTTTATTCTTGGTCCCGTTGTTCAGAAATACTCCTTCGGTCAGTTCTGGACCGGATGGCCCCTGGGCGAGGACCTGACTGATAACAAGGTACTGGCTGCTCTGATTGCTTTCCTCGCGGCCTGGTTCCTCAGAAATAAGTCCTATGGAAAATGGCTGGCCATAGGTGCTGCTCTGGTAATGCTTGCCGTATACCTGATCCCTCACAGCATGAACGGCTCCGAGCTGGATGTTGAATCAGGTGAAGTTGTTACTGGGTCAATATTGGCCCTGTTGGGTCTTAATAAAATCAGAAAATAACTCTTTAATCAGGCACCCCCATGCAAAAATATCAGTGTACAATCTGTGGTTACGTCTACGATCCCGAGGAGGGAGATCCCGATAGTGGAATAGCTCCAGGAACCGCATTTGAAGATATTCCTGAGGATTGGTACTGTCCGGTTTGCGGCGTGACAAAGTCGGAGTTCGAAGAAGTGGAATAAATTTTTCACGAAATCGATAAAATGGATTCATAATTAAGCTGTTATGCTTCCATTTATTTTCTTAAATTGTCAAAGTGACAAGATCCCGTCAACTAGCTGCTATCATGTTCACCGATATACAGGGGTATACGGCACTAATGCAGCAAAATGAGGAAAAGGCGATTCGAGTCCGGGAAAAACACCGGCACATATTCAATTCAATCACTAAGAAGTATGACGGAAGGATTCTGCAATACTATGGGGATGGTACATTAAGCATTTTCAACAGTGCCATTGATGCGGTGCACTGTGGTACCGAAATGCAGCTTGACTTCCTGAAAGAACCTTCCATACCTGTAAGAATTGGAATTCACATTGGCGATATCATTTTCAGTGAGGATGAGATCATCGGAGATGGAGTAAATGTGGCATCACGTATAGAATCCCTGGCAGTTCCGGGAAGTGTATTTATTTCCGATAAGGTATATGACGAAATCAAAAACCAGGAATCCCTCAAGACTTCCTTACTGAAGACCTTTAAGCTTAAGAATATTGAACGCCCCACTGATGTCTATGCGATTTCTAATTATGGACTTGTGGTACCAAATCCTGAAGACATAAAGGGTAAAACTGAACCAGAGCCAGAGGCTCAGTCTGACAATCATGAACAACAGGTATCTATCCCTGAGCCCATTTTAACCACTAAGGTCTATATCCCTCCCCCCCGGCCAAACATTGTACTCCGATCCCGCCTGATCGAACGAATGAACCTTGGGCAGTTCGGAAAGCTTACGCTGATCTCTGCCCCTCCAGGATTTGGAAAAACTACCCTGGTTAGTGAATGGATTCCCGGGTGTGAGAGAGCGACAGCCTGGCTGTCCTTAGACGAAGGGGATAATGATCCCATGCGCTTCCTGGCTTACCTTGTTGCCGCTTTCCAAACGATCTCCCCAAATATTGGAGCCGGAGTGTTGGGTTCTCTCCAATCCCCACAACCGCCTCCCACGGATTTGATGCTGACTTTCCTGCTCAATGATATCAGTGCAATCCCGGAAAAATTTACACTGGTTCTTGATGACTGTCATGTAATTGATGCTGAGCCGGTTGAAAACGCGCTCTCCTTTCTCATTGAGCACATGCCTCCACAAATGCATCTGGTCATCACTACCCGTGAGGATCCTAAATTACCCCTTCCCCGCTTGCGTGTCCGCGGTCAATTGACCGAACTACGCATTTCAGATTTGCGTTTTACCCCTTTGGAGGCGGCTGAATTTCTTAACCAGGTGATGGGTCTCAAGCTTACAGCTGATCACATCGCCATTCTGGAAGAAAGCACTGAAGGCTGGATTGCCGGACTTCAACTGGCTGCTTTATCCATGCAGGGGAGAGATGACATACCTGGATTCATTAAAGCCTTCTCAGGCGATGACCGGCATGTGGTGGACTACCTGGTTGAAGAGGTTTTGCATAGCCAGCCCGAGCACATTCAGAACTTCTTGCTGAAAACCTCCATTCTTGAGCGCTTAAGCGGACCTTTGTGCGACACCCTCACAGATCAGAAAGAAGGCAAAGCGATGCTGGAATCCCTGGAGCGAGGCAACCTTTTTGTGCTTCCACTGGATGATAAACGCAAGTGGTACCGGTACCACCACCTCTTCGTAGAAGTTCTGCATACGCGCCTGTTGGAGAAGCACCCCGATCTTGTATCTGACTTGCATCGTCGGGCAAGCGAGTGGTATGAGCAGAATGCTCAGCCTGCAGAAGCTGTTCGCCACGCTCTTACGGCTAAAGATTTTACGCGGGCAGCGGGCCTGATGGAGCTTGCTTGGCCATTAATGAACGAGAATTGCCAGGCTTTCACCTGGCTCGATTGGGCAAAAGAGCTTCCAGAGGAAGCGTTTTCCAACCGACCGGTACTCCAGGTAGACATGGCCTGGGCATCGCTGCAATGTGGTGAAATAGAGGGCGGAGGGGCCAGGTTGGATGATGCCGAATCCTTGCTGAACAAAAAGAATGATTCCAGTGCGGGATTAGATGGGCCATCAGCAGATATAATAGTAGTGGATGAAGAACAGTTCAGGGTACTGCCTGGATCAATCGCCAATGCCCGTGCCTACCATTCCCAGGCAATTGGAGATGAAACAGGAACCCTGAAATACTCGCAACAGGCACTGGAGCTTTTGCCTGAGAATGAATATATGCAACGCGCCATTCCTGCTGCGATGGTAGGCTTTGCCAATTTGGGGAATGGTGATTTAGAGGCGGCCTACCGATCCTTCACAGAGCTTATGGCCGGTTTAAAGATTGTCGGGAACATATCTTCCAGCATCAGTCTCACAGTACTCTTTGCAGATATAAGAATTACTCAGGGTCGTCTAAAGGAGGCATTAAATTTATTTGAACGTTCATTGCAGCTGGCAAGGCAACAGGGCGAGAAACTGCCGATAGGGACTGAGGATGTGTATAGGGGAATAAGCGAGCTATACCTTGAAAGGGGCAATCTTGAAGCCAGTATAGAAAATTTTAAGAAAAGCAAGGATCTGAACGAACAAAACATGGCCATGGATTGGCAGTATCGCCTGTGTCTTTGTGAAACCAGAGTAAAGGAAGCACAGGGAGATTTGACAGGAGCTCTTGGCTCGCTTGACAGGGCCGAAAAGTTGTATTTCAGGAGTCCCGTGCCCGACCTGCGTCCTGTGGCTGCATTGAAAGCACGCCTTTGGATTAAGCAGGGTAAGCTCACAGACGCTAAAAATTGGGCTCGCGAGCGAAGCCTTTCCTTCAATGACAAGCCCTCTTACCTGCATGAATTCGAACATCTTACACTGGCAAGGATGCTTATCGCTATTTATAGAAATGAAACTTCAGATGACACCATACATGAGGCCATGGGGCTGCTTGGCCGCCTCCTGGAAGCGGCTGCAAAAGGGGACAGAAATGGAAGCATCATCGAAATCCATATGCTTCAGGCCCTCGCATACGAGTCACAAGAGGATATCCCCACGGCTCTTAATTCCCTCGAACGTGCATTGTCAATTGCTGAGCCAGAAGGCTACGTGCAATTATTTGTGGACGAAGGTATTCCCATGAAGCGACTTTTGTCCCAAACAACTGCTCAAGGATTAAAACCAGATTATCTGGATAAGTTGATGGCTGCATTTAAAAATATCCCATGAAAGCAATTGTATGGACCAAATATGGACCTCCTGATGTTCTGCAGAATAGAGAGGTACCAAAACCATCCCCCAAAGAGAATGAAGTACTGATTAAGGTGCATACAGCAACTGTAACTGCAGGGGACTGCGAACTGAGGCGATTTGATATCCCTTTAGGAATGTGGCTCTTTGTGCGAATCATGATGGGTATTAGAAAACCGAGAATCAAAATATTAGGTCAGGAGCTGGCAGGTGAAATTGTATCGGCAGGCAAAAAGGTAACAAAATTTAAAAAGGGCGATCCGGTTTTTGCCGCCACTGAGATGCGTTTAGGTGCTTATGCTGAGTATGCGTGTCTTCCTGGTAACCGTGCGATGGCCATAAAACCATCTAATATGACCTATGAGGAAGCTGCAACCATCCCCACAGGGGGCCTTAACGCTTTACATTTTCTGAGAAAAGGAGCTATCCGGAGTGGACAAAGAATACTGATCCTTGGTGCAGGGGGAAGCATAGGTACCTATGCGGTTCAAATAGCTAAGTCTTATGGGGCGCATGTTACATGTGTGGACAGCCGGAATAAACTGGATATGCTCCTCACCATAGGTTCCGACCAGGTGATCGATTACACAAAGGAAGATTTTACCAAAAACGGTGAAATTTATGATCTTATCATCGATGTGGTAGGCAAAAGTTCCTTTTCCCGGAATGTAAGATCACTAAGCAAAAATGGGCACTATATCTTAGGCAATCCAAAGCTTAAGTGGAAGATCAAAGGAGCATGGATCTCCCTGACAACCCGCAAGAAAATCATCTCTGCACTTGCAAGCTATCGCCATGAAGATTTGATTATCCTCAAAGAGCTAATTGAAGCTGGAAAGATAAAATCTGTTATAGATCGAAAATATCCCCTGGAAAAGACAGCTGAGGCTCACAGCTATGTGGAGACAGGGCAAAAAATTGGAAATGTTATCATCTCCATAGGATCAAAAAACTGAATCCTTTATACTTATGAAAGCCGCGGTACTTAACAAATATGGTTCTCCTGACAATTTTGAATTGTTAGAGGTAGATAAACCAACTCCAAAGGACCATGAAGTGTTGGTGAAAATCCATGCTTCCTCTGTAAATTCATGGGACGGGGATATTCTGAAAGGAATACCGTTCGTTAACCGTTTACAGCATGGTCTTTTTAAGCCAAAATCAAAAATAATAGGTTGTGACATAGCCGGACGAATAGAGACAGTTGGCAAAAAGGTAAAACAGTTGCAGGCAGGCGATGAGGTATTTGGCGATATTTCAGGAGCCGGTTGGGGAGGTTTTGCAGAGTACGTCTGTGCTCCTGAAAAGATACTGGCACTGAAACCTAAGAGTATGACATTCGAACAGGCAGCAGCCATACCACACACGGGAGTTCTTGCCCTGCAGGGTCTGCGCAATAAAGGTCATATTCAGAAAGGTCAAAAGGTTTTGATCAATGGCGCTGGTGGTGGTTCTGGTACTTTTGCAGTGCAGATTGCCAAATTCTATGGAGCTGAAGTAACCTGCGTGGATAGCAGCAGGAAATTTGAAATGCTACGATCAATTGGTGCCGATCATGTCATCGACTACTCAAATGAAGATTTCGCCAGTGGAGGACCGGTTTATGACCTGATTCT
>JAOZUK010000143.1 GCA_029938715.1 Bacteroidales bacterium
TTTTTTAGACTGCCCTACTTATACCAGTTGCCGCCATCTTCGATGGTTTCACTGTAGAGCCGAATCATCTCCTCCTTCATCCTATCCACAATATGGGGATTTTGTCCTGCCACATCATGCTGTTGCTCAATATCATCATGCAAATTATAAAGCTCAAAAGTAGCAGGAAAGGCACCCTGAATAAATTCCATCTGTTTTTCTCCGAAATAATTGATTTCCGGCCCCCTTTCATTTAAATGGCCGATTAAGGTCCAATCTCCATCTCTCAATGAAGCTGCAGCCGGACGATGATAGAATACATAAAGCGGTTTGTCCCTTTTCAAACCTTCCCCATGAAACAAGGGGAGAATATTAATACCATCAATTTTGTAATCCAGTTTGTGCTCACTATTGATCATGGAATGAATGGTTGGGAAGAGATCTATTAATCCACAGGGATCTGAACAAATTGATTGAACCGGCACGTGGTTATTCCATGTAACTATTGTGGGTACACGTATTCCGCCTTCCCATACTTCACTTTTCATACCACGCAATATGCCGTTTGATCCGGCCTGTTTGCTGCCGTTGTCTGATGAAAAGATGACCAGTGTATTTTCCAAAGCGTTCATTTTGTCCAATTCCCGCAAAATACGCCCCACAGCATGATCCATGTTTTCAATACATCCATAATAATTTGCCATATGCTCATCTATGCCGTTCTCCAGATGTCTCTTTTTATACATTTCAGGAGCAGCCACTATCTCGTGAGGCTCATTAAACCATACATTCAGATAAAAAGGCTCGGTCGGATCGTAGCTACTCTTCAACCAATCAATGGTTTCATCAGCAACCAACTGACAGGCAAATCCTTTCTGTTTTCCAACAGGAACTCCATTTCTGATGAAGTTCACCGGATTTTTATGAGTGGGCATTGCGTTGCAATCGGTGGCAAACCAATAATCAAAACCGTGATCAGTCAATGAAGGTAATATCCATGAATCTCCTTCAGATCCATACAGTCCAAGGTGCCATTTACCAAAGTGAGCTGTTTGATATCCTGCCTCTTTTAAAATCTCAGGTATGGTCACTTCAGACAATCTGAGATGCATCGGTTCATCTGCCGGAATCCAACTATAAATACCTGTTCGTGTTGCATTCTTTCCTGTCATTAGTGCCGCTCTCGAAGGGGAACAAACACAGGAACCAGCATAGAAATCGGTAAATTTCATCCCCTTCGCTGCCAGGCTATCCAGCACAGGAGTCAAAACATTTGTACTGCCATAACAGCTTAAGTCAGAATACCCTAGATCATCAGCAAGGAGAATTACTATATTTGGTTTACCCGTTTGTGCATTGATACAAAAAGTAGTGATTGTAACAACCAGAAGAGAGAAAAAGGTTCTTTTGTATTTGATTATTCTCATGTGTTTCATGTTTTTAATCGCTCCCCGCTCAGGACCTCCAGTCACGCTTTCTCTCCAATGGACCGTTCAATATCTCATTTGTGATATTAATATCCTCAACAATCTGGAAGTCATACATCCCTGCGCAAATAAAATCAGCACCATTCTCGAAGGCATAACGGAAGGCATCCTTTGGATGAATGGCTCCTGCCGCCATCACCTTAAAAGCTATCCAGGGTTGTTTTAGCTGCTCCATATACTCAATAGTTCCCTCAGGGTCAAAGCAGTACATATTGTCGTGCCAGGTTGTATGATCGGCCGACCAATAGTTGTGATGGTGAATGGTTTTCATCCAGAAATCAGGATCAAAACCCTCCTCCACACACGCTTTAATGGTCTCAATACGATGTGCTCCGATACCTGTCATTACTCCATTTTCTCGTACAAGATCAAGTATATTAGCGATATTATCGACCCCGCCATTCTGCATGTAATAATCAGCTGTTTCTCCCTGGATGTAACAAGCTATAGCCCCATTATCAATTGACCTTTTTGTCCTGTCCAGAAACTCCTGGTATGGAATTGGAGTTGGTACACCTTTAGGATAAGCTAATCCGGAACAATCCGCAATAAACTGCATCTTACCTATTCCACGTTCCCAGTATTCATTAACCATATTTACCTGCTTATGATTAATAAGCATGGTGTTGACACCAGCCTTCTCCGCCATCAGGAGGGTGGAAAAGATTTTATCTTTTGTATGATATGCTTTTACAAGGTTATTTACATAGATAAGATCCCGTGAATGTGCATTTCCGTTCAACAGGTTGCCGCCGATAATGATCCTGCTGAAAGTTCTCTCTTTTATTACACCGCTCGCTACCGGGGCAGTTAATTCATCAAGACCCTGATAGCTCAAAGGTTGATTTGTAGCTCCGGATGTGGCATCGATCAAATGTCTCTCTTCAAAACTCTTTTTCCTTAGAAATGTAAAGGCAAAAACGCCCAGGAAAGGAATGCCGGCGAGACCTTTAATCATATCGCGGCGCTTCATATCCGAACCATCTGTTTGAGTAACCTCCTGAACGGGTACAGTAGCATTTACATCATGCATCGTAGCCTTCTCCTTTTTATAGATCCTGTAGTACCTGTCCAATCCGAAAATATGCCCTGTTGAAAACCTGGTAAGCAGGATCAAAGCCAGCAGCTCTATGAGGTTCTTATTCACAATCAGATACATACCTTCCGCAGGAACCCCGTAATCAAGTCCCACAAATGGAGGATAAGCCACATAGAATAGTGTGAGAATAAAGATCCCTGACCAGGTTGCTATCCTGGTAAAGGCGCCCAGCATTAATCCCAGTCCAATCAGGATCAAACCCCAAATCATCAGGAAATCAGCCAGATTCAACAGGCCCGGGTTAGCTGCAATCCCCTGAAACACCCCGGAAAATATCCACCTTGAATTTTCCAGGTAGGAAGCCGAACTCCAGTCCGTAATGAATAATTTCACGATTCCTTCATAAAGGAAATGCCAGCCTATGGCAATCCGAACAAGAACCAGTATTGCAAGTTGTACTTTTGTATATTTTCCGGTAAAAGTTTTTTGATATGTCATGACTCCAGTCTGCAGAGATTTCAATTTCAATTGTCTGTACTAAGGCCTAAAGATACTAAACTTGATAACTTCACATGAGTACCCAGTGGACCGACCCATGAAGAGATGCCTGGCAATTGTCTACATTGGGTTGTTATATTTAAGATTAAAAAAAATCCTACTTCATTGATTCGGCTCCGGTCGGAATTGCCGAGTACCAGAAGGCCGTAGAACTCCACATGGGATTCAGCTTAGACACGATTTGATTTGGCTTAGTCTCGTTTGGTTCTAATATCCACTGCTCCTCCATCACCTTGATGTTCTCCTGAAAGTTGAAGGCGTCGTTCAGGTGGAAGCTGTATACGGTGGGGTAGCCTGGTCTGAGAGAGACAAAGCCCGATACTGCCTTGCGGTCGAACATGCCCCAGCCACTGTTGAAGTACTCCTCTGAGCCCGTCCCGTGATAGCTTGGTGGCCATGAATCTTCATCGGTCCAGAAGAGCCAGTCGCCTTCACCCCACCAGGTCAGGTCCGGCCAATCTATCTGCAACATGGAGCCCACATACTTTCCCTTTCCTCTTCGGTTGAGGAATACCTTAACTGGAATATTTTGTGGTCCGATTTTGGGCGTGGCTTCAGTGCCGCCAGGGACCTGTGACCAGGTGATCTGGAACCGTCCCCAATTTTCAGGAATCTCGGTCATCTTCTTAATTTCCAGCCTTAGCTTCAACTGTTCGACAGTTTTGTTGCCCGCATTGACCAGCTTGATTGTGGCACCATTGGAGAAGGGCATGGGGAACATGCAGTAGAGCTCCTCACTGGTCATCCCAAGAAGCAGGGAGTTATAGTTGGTATTATAGGGTTGGGGTTGGGTCTGCAAGAAGGTCATCGGATCGCTATTGGGCCATTTTCCCAGCACCGCTGCGATGCTTGAATCATTGTGATTGTGGCCGCTTGCTCCGTGCCCGAACATATACCCCAACGGTACATCCACACTGGGAAGCTCACAACCATCCCAGAACATTTGCAACCTCAGGTTATTAAGCACTTCGGGGATGTCGGGCTGAGCCACAATGCTCATTTGCCGGATGATCCCCTGGTTTTTCAAGTTGATATCCATGGATTCACCAGGTTTTAAAATGGATTGTTTCTGAACGGACCACTTGTCAGGTGGGGCAGGTGGTTTGGATTCGGCTTCCAGCCATGCCTGGCACGTCTTATCCAGCTCAGCCTGCTCCTCCTGGTTCAGCGGCCACTCCAGGGACCTTACCCTCACATCATGCGCATATGTGGTGTAGGTGAATTGCCAGTAGACGCCCCACATGCCCATGATCCACTCATCCGTGCCGTACCGGTTGTTCAACACCTTCACGGTGATGTTCTTTTCAAAAGGAATCGGCATAAGTGTTCCCGGGTATGATTTCACAAAAACCAGCGGGTAAGGAATTGGGCTGTATTTGTCATCGAAGAATTTACTGATTGGCATATCAAACAGAGGTTTTTCGCTGTAATCAAGATATATTTGTATTCGTGTGCTATCGAATCGCTCATCAATAAAGCCGGTAAAAATCCTGTGGAGGCAACCGGGTCCATTAATATTCACGATCGTATTTGAGTTTCCTTCAATATTGTCATGTGTCCAGTGGTCATTATTTGCTCCGTTCTTATCCCATGTGCTCACCATTGCAGTGTGAGAGTTTTCCAGTTCGGGAAGGTTTGATACATCTCTCATTCGTTGAAGGAACCAGCTCACATCCCTCACCTCTTCACTGGCTTCCAGGTTTTTTTCACTCTCCACTGTTCCGCAACCGGTCACCAATAAGAAGAGCAGAAAGGCTGTCAGTACCTTTAGTTGTCTGCTTTGTAATTTTTTCATAGTGATTTTGATTAAATAAAACGCTTTCCCTCCCCCGAGAGTAAGCCAAAGGCATCAATACAATTCAAAAATATGTAATTTAGCTGAACTTAATATGTGATATTGATTTCTCTTTTGAATAGACCATGTGCCATGATTATAGTATAAAACTGTGAGAAGAACCATTTTAATTTTTCTGCTACTATGCGGATTTTTGGGCATGATCAATGTGCTTTCTCAAAAAATCGGAAAAACCGGATTCGAGGCCATGGCACACTCAGAGACATTGCCTTTTCTGTATCCGGATGGTGTTCAAACCAGACAGTTTATTACCTACGATGCTTCGGGCGATAATGAGGACTTCAGTTTTAACGAATCATGGGTGAAATATATAGACTCAAACGGAGAATATGTAATTTTTGATGCCATGGGGCCAGGTTGCCTTTACCGGCAGCAAATGAATGCCTGGGGATACGTAGAGGTCGACGGGATGAAAACCAGCATCAACCATCAACTTGGAACTCCGAGAAGTGATGCCCGAATAAAATACTATTTCGATTACGAGACAGAACCCACCATTGATGCCCACTTCGATGATTTCTTCAGAGGGAAAACACCTCCTTACGACAGCACATTTGTCTATTTCGATAAACAAAACAGATTTTCAATCTCATATTATCCGATGACATTTGCAAAGAACCTGAAAATTACGGTAGTTCCTGCGAATCTCAACTTTATAAACAGCTCTCATACGAACAACTACTTTCATGGACCATTGAAGTGGTTTCAATACACATATTTAACTTATCCTGAGGAATATAATATTGAAAGTCATTCCAATAACAAGAAAAACAAAAGCACAATATTAAACTCCTGGAAAAATCTTGGCAGTGACCCTAAAAAAACAATTGCCGATAAGAGGATTTCAGAAAAGTATAATATTCCTGCAGGTGAATCAGTAACTGTCCTGGATTATTCAGGGCAAGGCTCTGTTTCAAGTTTCAAATTGAAAATGAAACCGTATAATCAGGAAACATTCTCTAAGCTCAGCCTGAAAATATATTGGGACGGAAATAAAAAACCTGCTGTTGATCTGCCACTTTGTTATTTCTTCGGAGGCGGAGGTGTTGAATACCCGGCAATTGATACCATTATTTCAGAAAAAATCCTGACAACCCTCTTCTATGGATTCGATGGCAAAGCCGGCAGTTTCTATTCCTATTGGCCCATGCCATTCTGGGAATCAGCAAGGATCGAGATTACTAATAACAGCCACATAAATCTCACAAGTCTTGAAAGTGAAGTCCTCATCTCATCAGAAGATGCCTATCGGTATCCGAAGGAAGAATCTGCCTATTTCTATGTGAAGCAAACCAATGATCACGACACTGGAAATGAATATTATTCAAACTCATTTGAAGAAACAGGTAGAGGACATGTTGTGGGCATTATGTTTTACAGCGACAAATACAATATGGATGGCGATGAAAATACCTATATCGATGACAGTAATACCCCGCAAATGCATGGCGACGGCACAGAAGATGACCACAATCAGGCATGGGGCGGCGGTCCGGCAATTCAACCGCTATGGGGTGGATTGATTAATGGTTTTCAGGGCTCCTACCGGATATACCTGAATGATTCTTATGTGTTCAACAAGAATATTAAAATAGTGCATGAATACTCAAACTGCTGTGCCAGAAATTCTAACATACCAGGTGGAAAAACAGATGTTACAGTTTTTTACTACAAATCTCCATATGGAGCAAATCTGGAATTAACAGATGAATTGGATATTGGAAACTCCTCTTCGGAGGAGGGTCACAACTACAAAAACGAGAATCAAACCGGAACAGAGCGTATTACGCAGGGATACGATGGATACGAGCAAAATTATGATCATGCAGTTTTTAATGACGATGGCAGATCCAACAAAGGCTACAGTGAATTTACCCTCAAAATAAATCCGGAAAACAATGGAGTGAAAATTCGCAAGCGAATCAACCGCTTCAACAACGGTATACAAACGGCAGAAGTATATATCGATGGACAGAAGTGCACGAAACCCTGGCACATAGTGACAAATTCACAAAGTCCAAAATCCTCATATTCACCTCAGTTCGACGGTTGGTACGATTCAGACTATGAAGTGCACTCTTCGTATACCAAAGGAAAAAAAGAAATCAGAATCAAGATTAAATATGTTGATTATGCAAAACTGGGTAATGATATAAATGAGTTTTACTACTGGATCTATTCATACAAACGGTAATTGTATTACCTTTTTGTTTTTGCTTTTTGCATAACTGACTCTATATCAATTGAGATTCCGCCTCTGTTTTTGCTCTCTTCAGCTGCTTGCATGAATGCAAATATTTCCAGTGTTTCATCAGTAGAAACAGGGACAATACCCGTGTCATAAAATTCTGTGATCTTTTCAAGTAAGGGATTATAGCCCGTGTATTTGCCAAGTACTGTAATGCCTTTTTCTCCGAAAACAGTTCCCCCATAACTTCCTTTTCCTTCACGTATCCCCCGATAACAGCCAATGCGATCATCATCCCAGATACCAACAACAACATCAGTATTTTCTGTAAAAGTTCTCTTTACACTTTTACAACCGGTGCCCATAATGGTAAACAGGATCTCTACACCATGCACTCCATACCAGAATAGATCCGGATGATGCTCCTCAATATGGGCAGGACTATAGGTTTCCGCTCCAATAATTTTGCCGATTTCCCCCGCTGCAATCTCCTTTACTCCGTCAATATACCTTAACGAAGAAGATGAAAACATTGGGACATTATAATGTTTAGAAGCCTCAACAATTGCATATGCATCAGATAATGTTCCTGCAAATGGTTTATCAATAAATAATCGCTTCCCGGCCTTCAATACCGGAAGGGCTTGCTCCAGATGTTTGTTTCCATCAATACATGTTAGTAAAACCACATCTACCTTTTCTAACAATTGCTCCATGGAATTCACGATCTCCACGCCTTGATTCTTTATCTCCTCTGTGAATTCCGGAATTCTCTTTTTCCACTCTTCAATGTTATCAGTCCCTTTTGGATAAGCAGCAACTACTTTATATCCACCGTACTTATCACCTGCCAGGGGATCATTCAGGGATTTTGTAAATGCCACACTATGTCCGGTATCCAGGCCTATCATACCTACCCTCTTTCCTTTTTCCTTATCTGACATTTCATACATGCCAGAAGAAGTGCCAGCCAAGCCCAAACCCATACCAGCCAATGCCGTTTTCTTAATAAAACTTCTACGGTCAGAATTTTTCATAATTACAATTTATTTGATGATCCTGAACTTCCGCACTACAAATATTCTGATGGGAATCTCCAGGGTGCACGATATTCTGGAATTGCCATTTTGGCTGCTTCTTCATCTCCGACAATTTTCTCCGTATCAGGATCAAATCTAATAGATCTCCCAAGCTTCATTGACAGTACACTCATTTCTACAGGGGCATCCACTTTGATATGATACCCGGGATTACATGAAGGTTGTTTGCGTGACTTTATACATTCCAGCCACTCAAGTTCATGACCGGGCGATGGTTCAATGGATTGGGGAGGAGTTTCCATATCCTTCATTCTGTCACCTTCAGGCAACACCTTGTGGGTAGAATAGTCCGTTTGCAAGGTCCCATTTACACCATGAAAGTAAATCCCCAATCTGCGCTGGCTCTCCTGACTACGTAAAAAATCAAAGCCATAGCTATTAGTTGATGACTGCATCCAGGTCATTGTGAGATTTGGATAACGCCAGATGACCTCATGATTGTCATAGGCATCGCCGTCATCATCTATAATAAATCTTCCTCCGGATGCAGTAATCTCTGTGGGGAAACCCAACTCCAGTGCCCAGATAGGCAGGTCAGTAATGTGTGGTGCCATGCCAGGTGTCCAGCCGCCACTGAAATTCATCCAGAAACAATGATAGAATGCATTTTTTACCAGATTTGGATTGAAAGGTTGCATCTGGGCTGGCCCTACCCACATATCCCAGTCCATTCCTCTTGGTGCCTTATTTGTATTATTCCCGAGACCAATGCCATTTGGAGCTTCATTCATAACAAAAAATGTTCGCACAGTGCTGATATCTCCCAAATTTCCTGAGCGAACCAGTTCAACCATACGGCGATAGTGTTCACCAGCATGAATTTGCGTTCCTACCTGACAAATAACGTCATGCTTTCGAACTGCATTTCTAACTGCCAGACTTTCACCCAGATGCATGGTCATAGGCTTCTGCAGATAGATATCCAATCCGGCTTCTGCTGCCTCAATAGCCTGAATAGCATGCCAATGGGCTGGAGTAGCAATTATTACTGCATCAAGACCCTTGTGTTGAAGTAATTCCCTGTAATCTGTATAACCCCTGCATGTATCCTTGTAATGCTCTACAACGGGATCTAATCTTTCCTTCCATACGTCACATGCCGCTACCACTACAACATCAGGATTCATTGCACAGGCACTGAGGTTGGCCTTGCCCAATCCACCGCATCCAATGATACCAAGATTAATCTTATCACTTGGAGCAGAAATACCTCTCCCACTGATAATAGATGATTTTACAATGAGTGGTGCGGCGAATGCAGCAACAGCTGTTGTTTTTACAAATTGTCTCCTTGTGAATGGTGAATTGCTCTTAGTGTTTTTCATAACTAATGAAGTTTATTTTCAGTTGCCTTAAAAGTATAAAATGGTGTAGAGGGTTTATGAAAAGCATCCCATCTCTCCTTAGAAATAGCTGCATCAGACTTTCCCCCGGCATGAATTATTAGCCTGTAATGCAATATCAGAGACTCTTTCGTGCTAAGGGGATACCTGGTACCTGAGGCTGGAAATGTAGGCTGTACCCATGCCAGGTTCGGATACTCCACCCAGTCGCCCGGATAGTCAGGATTCTCCCGATGTTGTAAAACCATTAACCCTGAGGCGGATTTTGCCCCTTCAAATATTCCATTAAAATCGGACCAGGCCCGTAAGGGATTTGAGTCAGCTTTATCTGTAAAATATGATATCTCCTGCAATTCAGGCGTCATCATCCGCAGATTCAAGCCACCATAACTATCAGTATTCCGGGTAGCTATGGTAATACTATCCTTTAATGCAACAAGTTTAATGGTCAGATCAATAATTCTGGTTGTTGTTGTGGCTCGATAAACTCTGATTGCAGCATGTTCACGTACAATGGGTTCGCTATCTTCCCACATCCATAAGTTTTCAGCTACTATCTGAGCAAATACAGGACCATTTGTGATCTCAATTTCACCTGTTGGTCTGGCAAAAATTCTCTGCAACGCATAGATATCAGCCCTTTCAGATCCATAATCCACTTCTGGCCAGGCCCAGAAAATAGCGCGATGATGCGGATGTCCGCCAGCAGGCCAATCCCTGGTTAGTATTTCACCTTCCAATCCATATAAGGGATGAATATAGTCGCTACGCGGCACTGCATATATACTAGTTGTCGCAAAAGTATCACTGTTTATTCTCATGTGTTCCTCCAAATTCTCATTGCCGCCACGAACCACATCCTTTTCATAAACAGTCTTGTAATTATATTGTAACACCTTCTCACCTTCTTCTTCAATTAAAACCTGCCCACTATTCGGATCCAGCGTTGCTTTCATCCCAACTTTGAAGGGAGAGTCGTTCTCGGTCAGTTTAAACTTTCGAAGGCCAGGTTCTCCATCCGGTATCATCATCACAACACGTGAATTTAATCCCTCCGCAGTACTTTCCAACTGGGCTGGAATCAAACTCTCATTCCCATTCTCGGTTGAAGGATCGAGAAAACCAAGACGCCCCTCTTTCGCAGCAATTTGCTGATATTTATTCAATTCTATTTCAGCTGTAACCGGAGCTTCAGTATTTCCCATTGCTCCATCAACATCATCAATTATTAAATCATTTTGACTAGAGGAACATGCGACCATACCCAATATGAAGAGGCAGCTCAGGCTTTTGGTTAGAGGTACAATCTTTT
>JAOZUK010000034.1 GCA_029938715.1 Bacteroidales bacterium
TTATCCAAATCCTTTTCATCATACTACAACCATCAGCTATTCCCTTCAGAAAACCACAAATGTCAGGTTGGAAGTATTTGATATTTTTGGTAAAAAAACAGCTAACCTGATTAATGAAATGCAGTCAGCCGGGTTATATGAGGTGGAATGGAAGGCAATGGACCAGTCAGAATTGACCAGTGGTTTCTATTTCATTAGATTGTCAGCAAATGGCCGGACATATACCAGGAAGATGCTGCTGGTTCTTTAAGAGACACGAAAGGACATTTCACCTAGTTCTTCATACAACGAACAGAAAAACCAAGATCCTTATAGAAACAGGCAGGCGGGAGCCGGTACAGATCGAGGCTGTAGAAAGCCAGGGATCGGAACCAAGCGTTTAAAGGGCTGTACTCAGTGGTAGACCACCAGAAACCTTCATTTCCTATATAGAAAAAAGCACCCCATTCATCACGATATCCCCCGGGTAGCGCCGAGAAACCTGATCTGTTTTGGTATGCGGGGTAATCAGGATTCCCTACTGTGCCAGTACCGGATGAAAAACGCCATTCGGTAGGAGCTGCAAGGGATTTGCCAATTTTATCTCCGGTTAATGTGCCATCATAATTAAATCCGTGTGTTATCAAGTAGTGTCTCAAGGTCGACCATTCAGAATCGCTTGGCAAATGCCAACCGTCAGGACATACACCTTGTATTCCACTTGGATCTGCATCACTCCCTGCACTTCCTTTCATGGCTGCCGGCCATGTGTATAATGCTCCATAAATGCTCGCATTTGTTATACTATCATCGTCATACCAGCAATATGCCCGGTCCGAAACACTAACTTCAGCCCAATTAGCATCGCCTGAAATGCTGGGTATAGCAGTACCGTCTGCATAATGAGTAGTCTTCAGGTTCTCCGCCATCCAGGTCTGCGTACCAATGGTTACAGTTCTGTAGATATTTCCGTCAAAATCGGAGAGCGTACCCTCTACAGCATCAGGAGGGTAGAAAACAATACTATCAATCTCTGAAGTATTGAATTTCCCTATGATATTGCCTGACTTCATGATATACATGGTGTCATTCTGAGCAGAAATTGTCACTATTGATATAACCGTCGCTATTATTGATAAAACTATTCTTCTCATGGTGTGGCTTTCTCTATTGCTTAACAAATCTGATGGTTTCAACAGCTATTCCGTTGGACAGCTTGCAAACATATATTCCTTTGGTCAGCTCCGATATATTAATCTGATACACATTGCTATTTGGATCGACTACCTGGCTGAAGACTATTCTCCCTTCCATTGAAATAATTTCAATAACATCAATGGATTCTATGGTGGATGTGGATTGTATGTTCATCACATCAATTACGGGGTTAGGAAAGAGGTTGATACTTCCGGTAGCTTGCGCTGGACGTAGGGTTTGAATCCCGGAAATTATTTTATTGAAGTTCAGGCTGCGAAGATCGGAAAGCGTGTAACTATTGGAATGCCCATCAATAGTTGCCACCTTGATATTACCCGATGAAAAATCCACCTTCGTGATATCAATCAGGGTGAAGGAGCTTTCTACACCCTCATTGTCCAAGATAAACATCACCTGGGCTTGCAACCCCAGCAGCCCTACTCCTAATAAGAGAAAAGCGCTAAGTTTTAACCGTTTGTTCTGCATGATATGTTGCATTTATACTCATTACTTACATCTGCGTTGAATTAGTAATACTCTTTACCAATCAACTATCACATGTGGGTTAAGTCTAACGAATAATTCTAAAGTGTCAACGGAATGAAAATTCCGGTTAACACAAGAATGAAAGGAAATGCGATAGCAAATTTCAGAAATATCCTCCAATCAGACAAGGGGAGGACTTTTTATATTCCTGATCTAGAATCATTCTAAATAAGCGAATACTACTTTTATAATAAACCAAAAGAATTTTAACAAAAACAGTACCATCACTGTTATATAAGCGGATCGGCACAGCGTCAATCCCTGACTTTATTAGTATTCATTTTTAACAAGATTTCATGAAGAATCAAATAACTGAAGGTCAGATCGACTCTTATCAGAAGAATGGATTTGTCATTATCGAAGATTTTCTCTCCTCTAATGAACTTGATGATTGGCGTGAAGCTGTTGCAGAGGCTATTCAGGAAAGGGAGGGTCGAAAATTTCCAGACAAGGATGTCAAAATTGGTGAAGATGACGGTATCAATGAGGATGCAGATTATTATGGAAAAGTATTTGATCAACTGTTAAATCTCTGGCAAACCAATGAACGAATGAAAAATATCATGTGGGATGAACGAATCGGTCAAATGGCCGCCCAACTTTCCCGCCAGGATGGCATCAGGATATGGCATGACCAGACGCTTATTAAACGGCCCTGGGCCAACCCTACCGCATGGCATCTGGATACTCCTTTCTGGTCCTTTGATCACCGGGAAGCGCTCTCCATCTGGGTTGCACTGGATGATGCAACCCTGGAAAATGGCTGTTTGTTTTTTATTCCCGGTTCTCACAAGAAAACCACATTCGAAAATCCCGGAATTACAAAAAATATGGATGCTGTGTTTGATTTCTACCCCCAATTCAAGCAATCTCAGTCCATTCCTGCTGTGATGAAAGCAGGAAGTTGCTCTTTTCACAACGGTTTATGTATCCATGGTGCCCACGCCAATATGACTCCGGGGTTTCGCAGGGCCATGACCTGCGCTTATATGCCTGACGGGAGTGTATTCAACGGACAGAAGAATATTCTGTCTGATGAACAGGTGGCAAAACTAAAAGTGGGGGACCCCTTGAATGATGATCGTCAAAACCCACTGATATATTCCAGGTAATAAGAATATTTAAATACCAGAAGAGAAAATGGATATCAAATATTTTTGCGCATGGTGGGGACTTGACCACCTGGGCATGGAAGGCATGCTACATAAAATTAAAGAAGCTGGATTTGACGGTGTAGAGGTTTTTGCTCCTCTTGAGGCTGAAGAAAGAGAGCTATTAAAAAGGTTGCTTGAAGAACTGGAGCTGGAGCTAATCATTCACCAGTATCGTGCCGATGGCCAGTTCAAGGAGTATTGTTCGACCTTTAAAGAGGAGTTGGGACTGGCAGCATCTCTCAAGCCTGTATTAATTAATTCGCATACAGGTAGGGATTACTGGTCAATGGACGAAAACGGGAGATTAATAGAAATAGCCGCTGATATTGAATCCAGTACAGGTGTAAAAATTGTCCATGAAACCCATAGGGGGAGGTTCCCATTCTGTGCACCGGTTTCAAAACTCTATTTTGACCGATATCCTGAAATGCGAATTAGCGCGGATCTGTCTCACTGGGTGGTTGTTTCAGAAAGTCTGCTTGAGGGTCAGGAACAGACCATAGAAATGGCCATTCTACGGACTGAGCATATTCATGCCAGGGTAGGATTTGCCGAAGGACCTCAGATCAGCGATCCTCGTTCTCCCGAATGGGCAAAAGAGATGTCTGTCTTTACTTCCTGGTGGCAAAGAGTTGTTGATCGATTTCTGGAAGAAAACAGACCAATTCTGACAATTACCCCGGAGTTCGGGCCCATACCCTATAGCTGGACGGTGCCCTTTACCGGCCTTCCTATGACAGATTTCTTTGATATTAACGTCTATATGAAAGATTACCTGAAAAATAACCTGCATACAGGTCCCTCATACCCTCAAGAGTAACCGAAGAGGCCGAATCTGCTGAAAGGTCATTCATTTCCAGGTGATCTTCAGTCAGGTGATAAAGCTCCTCTGAGGCCGGTCCTTCCTGATTGATGTAATGGATGTATTTCCACTCCCTGGTTCTCACACCCTCCGACCTTTCAATGTGCATGTAATCCTCCATGTGCCTGTAGAGATGTTCATAAAAGAAATCATCGCGGAAAGGGAGGTCAGGATCATCAAGCAATGGAAGCAGGCTCTTGCCATCCATATGTGAAGGAATCTCCAGACCAGCCAGATCGATTATGGTGGGCGCCAGGTCAATGTTCAGGACCATCTCTTTGCTTCGGCTCTTCTCGTTGGGATGGCGCGGATCAAAGATAAATCCTGGAACACGTAGCGACTCCTCGTACATCAACCATTTGCCCGTAAATCCATGCTCCCACATAAAATGTCCATTATCGGAGTAGAACACCACCACAGTATTGTCATATAAACCTCTTTCTTTTAATTCATTTACAATATCTCCCACTGCCTGGTCCATTCCATTGATCAGCCGGTAATACTGTCTCATGGAGTTCTGTAAGGGACCCTCCAATTCACGGGCCGTACGCATCTTCTCAATATCCCTGATCCCGTTTAATGAAACTTTCAAAAACTCAGGTTGGCCCATGGCCTCCTCTTCTGTCACCGAACCTGCGATATTCATAGGCACACTTTCATAGGATTGACTGAATTTCTCATCAAAATCGCTCCAGGGCCCATGGGGAGATTTAAAACTGATGGAGAGGCAGAATGGTTTATCTTCATCCCGCTGATCCAGGAAACTGCTGACTTTACGTGGAATTACATAGGTCTCCTGGTGTACCGGGTCGATTATATTGGCTTTACCCACCCTGATCTCTTCCCCGCGGAAGCCCCTGGCATCAGGTGGACAATCACAAAGGAATTGATGTTTTTCAGTAGTACCGTTATTATGCACAAAGTTACAATCCCTTTCATGCCAGAAGTTACTCTGCCCCATGCTCCCGGCCCAAAAATCAAAGAGATCTGCTGCTTTCATAAAGTAGCCGGTATCCAGCTCCAGGGTTCCCCATTTCCCTATAAAGCCAGTGTAATATCCACCCTCTTTTAAATACCTTGGGTAGGTTGTCTCAAGCTCAATGGGAGTAAAGAAGTCCTGTACGCCGTTATTGCGGGCATATTGTCCGGTCAATACACTGGCCCTGCTTACACAACAGATGGCCGTTGTCACAAAAGCATTGTCAAAATAGGTGCCCTGTGCAGCCAAGGCATCCAGATTGGGAGTCTGGATAATATTATTTCCCGCATACCCAAGGGCATCCCAACGCTGATCATCAGAAAAAATAAACAGAATATTCACAGGCTTATGGGTGTCCTGCTCTCCCCTGGAATTGCAGCCAATAGGCGTAAGTAAAACCCCCAGTACCATTAAAAGAATGAGGAAACAATCATACCTTATAAATGAACAGGCGTTTAGGAAGGTGGCTACAATAGGCTTGTGACCCATAAGGATAGTTTCTAAAAATCCAGGAATTACTTCATATAAAAGATCTTTTCGACTACCACAGGCATCAACTCGTCAGCGATCCTGTCAAACTCGGTAAATGACAATTCATACCTGGTGCCCACTCCGTTTGCTGTCACTACCACTTTGTGCTCACCTGGTGAAAGCCCACCCAATGGGATGCTGAGCATAAGCTCCGATATTCCTTCACCCACCGTTTCTCCATCCAGGGTAACAGTATATGATTCGGGAGTAATACCTATGGTGGTCCACTCCAATACCAGTTCACTTCCGGTTGAATCTGCCACATGAACGGCCAGTAAGGTTACATCATTCACATTTCCCCGGTAAATATCCATCAGGGCTTTGGTCAGGTTCAGATAATAGTAACCCCAGCCACCCTGATCCCCTCTGAATCCGGGGGCAGTTAATGACACAGGCTCCAGGTCATCGCTTAATTCATTTGAGTAGGAGTCCACATAGATGCTCTTATCAGGACCATACCCATGTCCTTCACCCTGACCGGTATATTCATTAAACTGGTGAAGCATAACAATAAGTGGTCTGTGCTCAAGGGCTGTTTTAAAAGATTCCAGGTAGGTCCACCCTCCCCTTCTTCCATAGGCTTCAGGAGCTTTCCAACCCTGTTCTGCAAAGAAAGCCGGGGTCACAGTAGTGGATTCAGCTTTCCCGTTCTTGTAAGTTACTGTGGGACTTAAGGAACCATCCATCCAGCTCCAGTACTCAAGTTCATGATGAAGGGTGGTCTGGTTCTGAGAGGACATCCAACGAATCGTAAAGTGGGTATCATCCACAGGTCCCTGCTTTTTGCGAAATGCATCAACTTCTTCTTCCGACCAGGCCATGGTCTGTTTAAAGAAAGGGATTCGGAAAGAGGATTCTGTGCGACCCTCTTTATGTGCCAGCACACCCGTATCCAGGATAATGATCAGCGGTTTACCCTCATAGATCTGCCAGAGACCCTCGAAACGGGGATTGCGGATGTAATCCTGGTAGATCCATTCAAGTTGTTCATTGAGTGCAACCATGGTAGCCGGAGGACCATTTGTAAGCCCTGGCATAATGGCTACTTTGGGTACAGGAAGTCCTTCGTCTCGCATATCAGCAAGTACCTCCAGAAACATCTGGGTACAATGGAGAATCTGATCTGACCCTGTGCTGCGCTCAGACCAGTGCTTTTTGCCCCAAATGTGATTGGACCAGTCGGGGATAATAAAATCAACTCCCATATCCATAAACCAGAGGATATGCTGGCGAGTCACATCGGGATTGGTGGATTCGTAAAGTCCCATTAATGGGATTGCCTGAGCAGTGGTCCATTTCCTGCCGGGTGTAAACCACGGTTCCCACTGCATGGCAAAAAGGGTCTCCTCCTCTCCTCTCGCCACGAAATCTCTGCTTTTCACTTCCACCAGTACTGTATTGGATCTTAAACCCTCCACAGGCATAAACGTGCCGGCCTGCAAAAGTGAATAATCTTCAAGTCCCATCCAATCATCTCTATCTGCCATCAGAGCGATCACCTGGATCATGGCAGGACCAGGATTCGGAAGAGGGATATGGAATGTGGCCTGGCCACCCTCGTCCGCAAACTCATGGGAGCCCCAGCGCTTTCCATTTACAAAGGGCAACAGGACAATCCTTCCGGTAAAAGCTCCTGGATCAACCACGGCATTCAGTTCTATTGCTTTGCCCATTTCAATGGACTCCTTGTTAACCTCTATTTGAATTGGACCATCACCATTGCCCGTCTGACAGGAGCATAGTGCCAGGGCAATCAGGGAAATGACTGCAACAATGTTATGGAATGCGACCTTTTTCATAATGGGATGGTATTAATGAAAGAGAGGTCCGCCAAAATCAGCGAACCTCTCTTCAAAATTATAAATAAACTTAATTCAAAGTTATCTTATTCAAGGATCATCAATTTCTGGGTTTCAGCTTTGTTTCCAGCTTTGATGCTATAGAAATAGAGTCCGTGATTTAGCTCGCCACGGTCGAAGGTCACTGTATGAGTTCCTGAAGTTCTCTCTTCATCCATTACGTTTCTTACTTGCTGTCCAACTGCATTGTAAATAGCTATTTGAACATTGGAAGAAGTTTCAAGTGTAAACTCAATCATGGCTGTGTTAGACATGGGATTGGGATATACCTTTGAGAAACTTCCGGCAGCTAAACTGGAAGGAACACTTACAAAAGAGATTTTCTCAGTATTACCGGCTTTCATGTGTTCAAAGATGGCATCCTTATTCGCTTCCCAATCAGCTTTTTGCTCGGGGAACCAGTTCAGGTCACCCAATGGCAGACCAGCAACAGAACCTTCCAAGGTAGCTGCATTAGAATAGGTTCCATCAAAAACAGGCCATGTATCATTAATGGCTGCGTCTCCGTCCGGATCCCAGTGCCAGCTTGGCCACTCTGATGGAGGAGGCCACAGGTCAGCAGACTGACCCTGTGCGTGGATAAAGTTAGCAGGACGTGCCCATGCAATAAAGTTGTCAGAAGCAGTATAGATAGCTGCATCTGTCCATCCCGGATCCAGATCATAGACAGTATTTCCATACTTCCACATTGGGAAATCCGTATTCACGTTGTTCTCATGATTGAACAGATGACCTTCCCTGGAAGCTGCAAATGCCTCAATTGGGTCTGCACCAAATTTTGGATCGGTAAGTCCGTCCCAGATCAGTGGATGCAGGTTCACCTTGTTGATACCTGTAGCAGCAGCAGTATCATTCATTTCAGCAACAAGGTCGTAAGCACCCTGTGAATGGTACATGTTGTTGTACTGGACATACTGGATACGTGTGGAAGGCAGTACCTCACCAGGAATGGTATCCGAATAGATCAACATGGGCTTGGGCATAGAAGCATCACCTCCTGGCATCGGCTGCCAGTGATATGCATATGGTCCGGTCATGAAATCAAAAAAGAGGTTATTGGTCATATAATACTCATTCTCAAACAGCGACCAGTCTACCTGGCTCTTGGAGTGGAGGAAAGTATTGTGATTGATATAAAGGAAATTGGTTACATGCGCAGTAAAATTAGCACTCAGCCAGTTCATACCAATGGAAACAAATGTATTGTTCTCGAAATAGGCAGTATCACATCCTGATACAGCAGCAGCCAAATCGAGGATAAACATGTGACCGTCGTTTGCCCCAAGCTCGTTTCCATGACGGAGGGCCTGGTTATTGGTAAACCAGAGATCGTTATCGCCACCAACCAGCTCAACGCAACTGAACCATCCCGCGGGATCAATAATACAATTATCAACCTTTACAAAGCTTGCTGAATCACTTTGAACCAGCCATCTTGCTGGAAGCTGTGCATTCAGATCGGCATTCACAAAGTAGACGTTTTTCAGTGTGATATCACCTTTTGCATCAAACATTAGTCCGAAGGGTGTACCATCACCAAGGGTTCCGGTTTGAAGAGTTGCGGGCATGGTAGCATCATCATAATCTTCACCAATGATCTGCAGATGGAAATCCACATTTTCAATGATCTTATCGATTCCGTACCATTGACCTGCCTGCAACTGGTAGATCTTATCGCCTCCATTGGCATCAATGGCGGCATTCAAAGTACCCTGACCAGGATCAACTACCAGGATATCCTGTGCAATGACAGTGCTACCCATTAGCAGACCAAGGAGTACAAGTGTAATAGTGTTAAATTTTCTCATTTTCTGTAGTCTTTAATTTAAATTATAATTTGGTTTTACTTAGATAATTACAGCTATTGCTGGTTTAAGTCAAATACCTCCTTTCTTTGTTTATGTCATTTTATAAAATATTTCCGCGAATATAGTTAAAATTTATACCGAACTCCAAGGTCAATTGTCCAACCGTATGCTTCCTGGTAGGTAAATCGGGGATCTCCTCTTAAGCGAGATACTTCAGCAAAATTTGTAAGATTGGCAAAGTTGCCGATCACCTGTAACTTTCCCTGCATCTTTACCGGTATATCGTAGGTCATCTGCAGGTCCATGCGGTAAAAATGCTCCTTGAGCCCATCCAACTCATCAATTGTGAAATTCTTCGAGGTGAAGATCTCTCCATTGTACTGGAAGGAGAGCCATGTATTGAATCCCTTATAGTTGAACCCAAGGGAAACATTGGCAATATGTGCAGGCTGGAAAAGCATGGGTCCCGTAGTCACAGAATCTATCCTCACCGTAACAGGCCGTCCACCTTCAGGAGGAACTACCTGCTCAAGCCGGGTGCTTGGATATTTGGTCTCCGATTGGGTATAGGTATAGTTTAAACTCAATGTAAAATATTTCAATACACCGGGCAAGTACCAGAAAGAGGTTTGCCACTCAAATTCAACACCTTTCAAAGAGATGTCGTATGGATGATTCTCCCACAGGCTGACCTGAACAACATCCTGGTCCCTGAAGGGGTAAATTACCTCATCCCCCCTGATTCGATTGTAGACCCGGTGCCAGATCTTATCCTCCACAGTTTTGTAGAACCCGCTCACTGAAAACAGGCCTATTTTATTTCCATGGAAAGTTACCTGTGCATCGTAATTGTTCCATAGCTCAGCTCTTAATTGCGGGTTCTGGGAATGGTGCATATAAGGCGTTCTGCCCGGATTTACATAAGTATTTGGAGAGATGGCATTAAAATCTGGCCGGCTGAGGGTCTGGGTATAGGCAAAGTGGAAATAGACGAATTTGCTGGGCTTAATCCTCAAATGAAGCATGGGCAGAAAAAACTCATCTTCTCGGGTAGCTGTGGTATCCTTACCTACCAGTGGGAATATGGTGGATGGTGTATAGAGAGGTTCAGAGGTCGAAAATCCATCCATTGTTGCATTGGTCGCTTCGTACCTGAAACCGGGCATAAACATAACCCACCTGCCAATGTTGAATTCTGCCATAGCATAACCAGCATAATAATTCTCCGTGATCTTCTGGTCGTTAATCATGCTGGCCTCAAGACTCTGCCTGTAACCCAAATGGGCTATATCTCCCACAACTGGTAGCCAGACCTCCTGTCCCAGTTCAGCCAGTGAATCTGAAAAACTCTCCCACCAGTTACTTGTCTCATTTAGCATATCGAAATTAAAATATGATCCATAATCATATTCTCCCCCCAGGAAATCTGTCACTATATGATCTTCAAAACCTTCCAGTGTATGATTGGCAAATTCATCCTGACTTCTTTCAGACATAACCAGCCAGGGCATGGCTTCATACCAGTATTGCGCAGTGAAAGGATGCTGGATCTGACTTCCTGTAAGCTGATCCATAAACCGGTTCTTCTGTCTGTATTTGCCTCCAAACTTGGCTGTACCGGTAACCTGATCGCCGATGGCAAAAGGTATCGTAAAGTCCAGGTAGGCGGTCAGGTTTTTATCTTCCTTCTGAATCTCAGTGGTACCAAAACCTTGTTTGACCGTATTGTGTATGGATTCAATGTCGTCAGTAAATAGCGGTATGAGGTCCGCAGAAGTAGAATACCTTCGAAGCTCCTGGGTGGTGATATCAGCTGTGGAGGCTTCAGCGAAACTGAAGTTCCATGACCTGGAATCCGGATTGTTCCCTCTGCTAAATGAGTAAGCCACTCCGTAATCCACCACCATATTCAGGAAATTCGAATTGGTCTGTCCACTCAGGACCGTATGTAACATATCGGTTTCATTCAAGGGATTATGGGCCATGCTGTAACCTACACTGCCCGCACCGGTATGACCGTAAGTCTTGGATTGACGACTTTGGTCCACATTCGTATGAGAATAGAGACTATACAGTTTCAATTTGGTGGAGGAAGTTAGCCGGTAATCCAACGATAAGGTGGCCGATTTCCGGTAGTTGGTCCGATTGATAATATTCAGGTTGGAATTGTTAAGGTAAATGTCCACATCTTCACCAATAAGCCCGTAACCGGCACTCATGGTTTGGGTACTCCGATTCACCTTTTCCGCACTAAGTGATAAGAAAAAACCCAGCTTGTTATCAAAAAAGCGGTTGCTAACCTCGCCCAGGAGTTTGTAGTTCCCGAAATAGCTGTTCAGGTTGTTGTAACCTCCCTGTGCCATTATATTATAATGCAGTCCCTCGGGAGTATCCTGTAGCATCAGGTTGACCGTTCCTCCCACCGAATTTGCTTCCATATCAGGCGTCAATGACTTGTAAACCTCTACACCCTGGAGGACATACTGCGAAATCCCGCTGATATTTGCTCCCCGGGTGGTGTTGCTGGAGCTGGGAAGTGTAATACCTTCCAGGGTCACATTTGTATAGCGCGGCTCCAATCCGCGTATAACGATCTGTGAACCTTCCCCTCCGGAACGTAATACGGAAACCCCCGGAAGCCGTCCAATGGCCTCCACCGCATTGGCATCCGGATTCTCCTGCAGGCGGTCCGGAGAAACCACATTTACCAGGGTAGTTGAGTTGAGCTGTTGATTTCGGGCCCCGATCTGTCCTTTGGCCTGCATTGTAATAACAACTTCATCAAGGGATGTAGCATCCGACTCCAGTACTATGTCAATGGTCCGCTGGTTACCCACAGTTACCTCCTGGTCAGTGTATCCAATGAATGAAAATACAAGCACGCTTTCTTCACCAGCAGTCATGATACTGTAATTTCCATTTAGTTCAGTTATGGTTCCCATTGTTGATCCTTTAACCATAACAGCTGCGCCAGGTAAAGCTTCGCCTGTTTCTCCGTCGGTGATCTTTCCTGTTACACGTATTCTGCCCTGTTGGGCTGACAAACTGCTTGCAACCAGAAGAAGAATTATTCCACAAAAACTTTTGAATTTCATCATGAAGGGTTTGTTTTTAGTCATTAGTAAGGGTGGGTCATTGGGAAATAATGGCTCTATCACTTCCAAAATTATATGATTTCCACCACTTTGTCAAGACCTTAGATGTTTGTCGTTTTGTGTATTTTGATAGTTTATAAACGTATCTCTATTTATATAAATAATTCTCAAAGCAAAGATTACATATTTTACTTCTTCATAAAAATAGAGGTTTGAAGGTGGCGGGACTTTCAGAACTGTCCAATTTGTTTCAAAAATTGTCCATTCTAACCCAGTTGGACAATTTCGTTGGCTTAATGGACAAAACTTAAAGTTTCCTAAAGCCATTGGCTCTATTTTTATATTAAACTACAAGTGATCTAAAATGCAGAAAGGAATTGTTTACGCCACCCTAATGCTTTTGTCATTGGTTTCATGCCAGCAACCAAGCCAAAATCCATCTACTCATAATACAAGCCGGACAAAAAACGAGATTACCCGGGAATATCTCTCCCCGGTACGAATACTCTGGACATCCGGCGAAGGAGTGGTGAATGCTGAACGCTTTCTCAAACCGGGAACCGGACAGGCCGACCTGGTGGGTGACGATCTGTGTACCCTGGTGGGAGGTTCTGAGAACCCACCATCTTTATTGCTTGATTTTGGGAAAGAGCTGCATGGAGGGATCGAGATTGTAACAGGTAGCTTTCCCGGACAAGATCCGGTTACCGTAAGGATTACACTTGGAGAATCGGTGACGGAGGCAATGAGCCGGGTTGGAGAGTCCAGTGCCACAAATGACCATGCCATCAGAGACTTTACCCTGCCACTACCCTGGTTGGGAAAGACCGAGATTGGAAACTCTGGATTCCGGTTTGCAAGAATCACGCTGGTAGATTCGGAGCGCACCCTGCTACTAAAAGAGATTCGGGCCATATCTGTCTACAGAGATATACCCTGGATAGGATCCTTCAACTCCAGCGACGAACGTTTAAACCAGATCTGGGAGACCGGTGCACGAACGGTACATCTGAATATGCAGGAGTACTTATGGGATGGCATCAAGCGCGACCGGCTGGTCTGGGTGGGTGATATGCACCCAGAGGTTTCAACCATTCTTTCTGTATTCGGTTACAATGAAGTGGTTCCCAAAAGCCTTGATATGATCAGTGAGATCACTGAACTTCCCAACTGGATGAACGGGATCTCTTCTTACAGCATGTGGTGGATCCTGATCCATTATCAGTGGTATATGAGTAATGGTGATCTTGATTATCTTGCCAAAAACCAGGAGTACCTCTTTGAATTACTGGACGTATTAGAAACCAGGATCAGTGATTCGGGCAAAGAGGAGCTGGATGGGAATCGCTTCCTGGACTGGCCCACCAGTCCGAATAAAGAGGCTATTCATGCCGGACTCCAATCCATGATGGTTATGACCTTCAATGCCGGAGCTGAAATCGCCGACATTCTTGAAAAACCTGAGCTGGCAGCAAAGTACAAGCAGAACGTCCAGTTACTCAAACAATATGTTCCCGATCCCAACGGCAATAAATCGGGAGGTGCCCTGTTGGCTCTTTCGGGATTAGTGGATCCCGTTGATATGAACAGAGAGCTGCTGGCCATAGATCCATTATCAGGAGTTTCTACCTTCTACGGATTTTATGTGCTTCAGGCCAGGGCTATGGCAGGAGATTACCAGGGAGCCATGGATGTGATCAGGAATTATTGGGGAGCCATGCTGGATCTTGGAGCTACCACTTTCTGGGAGGATTTTGACCTGGAATGGGCCAAAAATGCAGGACGCATCGACGAAATGCCCACAGAGATTACCAACGATATTCATGCCGATTATGGCAACTACTGTTATGTGGGTCTCAGGCACAGCCTTTGTCACGGTTGGGCCAGCGGCCCCACCACATGGTTATCACAGCATGTACTGGGTGTACAGGTAATTGAACCAGGTTGTAAGGCAGTTAAGATTGATCCACACCTGGGCGACCTGGATTGGGTAGAAGGTACCTACCCCACTCCATTAGGAACCATTAAAGTCAGGCATGAAAAACAGTCCGATGGCACCATTAAGTCAGATATTCAACTGCCAAAAGGAGTCAGATTGGTCAAATAGGATCACATGCAATTCTAAATCGCTGCGTCCAGGGGAGGAAGTAGTTTCAATGTTTTGAGATGTGCCAGTAAATCCCGGGTCATTTCTTCCTGCTTTTCTGCCATGTCCCTGTGTTCATAAAGATTATTCCATTCATTGGAATCCTCTACAAGGTCGTAAAACTCACCTCCAATAATATCAGAAGAAGTATATGTGCTGGCATCTGGTTTACGCTCCATCCGAATGATCAGCTTGTACTCCGGGGTTCTCCACATAAAGGCAGCTTCATCGGCTCTTTCATGCAACCCACAGAAATTGGCGTTTCTCGTCCCTGCCCCTCTTATGAGGTCCTCACCGATTGCATGTTCCGGTATATGAATGCCGGCAGCACTTAACAAGGTGGGATAGATATCCACCAACTCGGCCGGTCTATGATCCACTTCACCCTTCAAAGCCTCCGGCAGCGCTGTTCCGGAGAGGATCAGGGGTATCCTGACACTGGACTCATAGAGGCAGTATTTATTAAACCGGTAATAGCGCTCTCCCAGCATTTCACCATGGTCCGACACATAGATAATCAGGGCGTTCTCCAATAAGCCTCTATTTTCCAGTTCAGCCAGTACCCTGCCATACATATCATCCATCCAGGTACAGTTGGCATAATAGCGCATGGTCATCTCTTTCCACTGCTGCTCTGTGGCATCCTTCCAGAAGCCCACATATTTCTCCCGGCGATTCACATCATCGGCATGGGGAGAATGATCTTTGTCCCACGGAGGTTGGTCGGCATATTCAATGTTGTTCAGATCATACTGATCCTCAAAACCCTCCGGCACATTATGACCTGCATGGGGCTTCATAAAAGAGAGATAGAGAAAGAGGGGGCGCTTATCTTCCCTGGATTCCAGGTAATCCAGGCATCTGTCAGTTATCCAGCCATCCCGGTGAGAACCTTCAGGTATGCCGCTGGTCCGCCCGATATAACCGCTGGGATCTTCCTCACCGGGTCCATACTCACCAGTTTCAGTATCGTAAGCCTTTTTCTTATCCGGATCCGTATCAATCATCATCACTGCTCCATCTTCACGAATCTCACTACAGTAGCGGGTTTCAAAACCTCTGGTGGAACTTGATACACCCCAATGAGTCTTACCAAAGCCTGCAGTTTCATACCCTGCATCAAGGAATAACTGTGCCAGTGGAATAGCAGGAAGTTCTCCATCCGGTATCCCGGGCTCATTTCTTAACACCCCGACCTGGTTTGGGTAGAGACCAAACATCATGGAATTGCGACTTGCGATACACATGGGCGCCTGGCAAACGGTCTGGTCAAAGAAAATACCTTCGCTGGCAAGCCTGTCCAGGTTCGGAGTAACCACCTGAGGATTCACCAACCCCAATGCATCCCAGCGGTGCTGATCGTCCATCAGGAATATAATGTTAGGAGGTGCCTGCTCCTCTGATTTCACCTTTGGTTTACAACCAACTGAGATGAAGAGTAAAACATTTGCAAAAATGATGACATCTATTTTACTCATTTGATGAAAGCTGTTTACCGGTTCTTTTGCAATTCAATGGTTCTAACCTGTCCATCCTCGGTTCGCATCCTGCAGAAATAGACTCCCGCCGGGTACCTTGTTGCATCCCAGGAAATCTCATGCGCACCGGCTGGAACTCTTTCGTCTGCCAGTGTTTCAATACGCCTTCCCAACTGGTCATATACAGCAATCTTTATTCCGGTTTCCTGCTCCAGGCTATATGGAATGGTGGTTATCCCAGAGAATGGATTGGGATAATTCTGTTTCAGGGTAAGCATAATTTCTGTTTCGAAGCGATCATTCAATCCCACCGTATGGTCAACGGTATATAGTTCTATCCCCTCGCCGGTTCCCAGGTTTCTTGAATACTCTTTTGCGCCCCAACTGTTGAAATGCTCATGCACTCCAAGGCTCTCCAGTGGAGAATCCTCCGCTCCGGGATTGTAGATTATCCCTGATGGGGGATTATTGGCCTGTGCCGCTTCATGAAGCCAGTTGTCCACATTGCCATGTACATTGAGCGAATTGGTTGGTTCAGACCTCATCCAGTCAACACAGACCGATTCAAGGGCAACCACATCTTGCGACATAAAGAGGCTGGATGTATACTTCCCTCTGTACTGCTGCCAGGTAGAGATCCTGTTCTGCTGGTCGCCTGCATAAAATGCATCCACTACATATAGAATGGTTTTATCACGTATTTGAGGGTGCCCCAGGAGGTCCACCAGGTAATTATAAGTTGCATAATCCCTGGCCGGTAATTCTCCAATATTTCCGTCATAGAAGTTATGCACTGTTGCAGCCCTGTGCATTCCACGGTGAAGATCCGGATTCCCCAGTGAATCGGTCACATTATTGGGACCAAATCCCCAGGTATAATTTCCATCGATCCAGATCTCCGGAGAAGCTGTAGGAATAAAGACAGATCCATACAGGTTTTTGGCACATATGGTCACCCCTGCCATGGTATGTCCCTTCATATTGGTCAGGTTGATCAGGTAGTCAGACTCGGTCACTGATTTCACCCAGTAGATTCCTGCTACTGTGGTATCGGCAAAATGGATCCGGGCCTCCAGGTCTTCTTCTGCTGCTATGTATCTGCCAGCTCCATCTCCCTCCAGGTATTTTGGATTTCCCACAAACCTCACATTCTGATATTCAGCTCCAGCATGATTTTTGAAGGGAGTCATAATGTAATCGGGAATACGGGCCGATACATCATACACGGTAATTTTTTCACCAGGCACTCCCACCTCTTCGATAAGGTCAGTGATAATTGACATCAGCAACTGGGGAGTAGGACCCGGACTGGCTGCCTTCTCTTTTCCACCACCCAGGCCCACCAACAGATTCGCTTTAATGGCAATCTTTTCACCGGGTGCATAACCCACATCGCCCACTCCTTTGCGAATATTGGCATACCTGAATAGGTTATCCCAGCCATCATAGGCAGTGGTTGCACCTGAAACGCCATCCAGTGACAGGTCGAACATCCGGTCTACCCGCTCCGGATTTGTATTCTGGTCTTCCCACCAGAATCCGTCAGGTGCAGATGCATTGTAGGTTACAGCATCAGGATCATGGGCCCATGTAACCCTGCCCGGGAATATACCTTTTGCCACTCCTACAGGCTCGTTAGGATTATCAGGAGGTGTGAAAATTTCTGTATTCTGGCTTCTAACTGCTGCTTTTATCTCCTTGTAGGAGGTCAGCATTACTGTGGTAGTTCCGACTCCAAGGGCCAGCACAATCAGCAATACACCTAACGGTATGCGAGATTCTCTTAACTTCCTGAAAGCCTTCTTAAAAAAAGCAGCTGCAATGGCCGTTCCAAATAGCCAGGTAATGAAGGTCACAGCATTTGCTGCTGCTATCCTCTGACATGGGTAAGTGATGCGGCTTGGTTTTGGGATAACCCGCAACAATAACCATACTACTGATACAATTCCAAGTACAATAAAGTAGAGCGTTCCCTTCGATTTCTTCCTGTGGGTTTCCATATTTGATGAGTTTTATACCGTTTTACAAATTTTCAATCTATTTTCCCGTGCTTGTTACACAATTCGATAAATTTTAATACCCTCTCAGGTGAAACATCATTTTGAATAATATGGGCCGGAGAGATCATATATCCACCGCCAGCCCCAAGTATATCTATTTTTTCCATGATGTCCTTCTCAAGCTCCTCGTCTGTTCCATTGGGCAGAAGGTCCTGCTGATCAATTGCACCCCAAAATGAGAACAAGTCCCCAAAACCATCCTTCATGTCTCTGGGAAGATGGCCCGGCACATCAGGCTGGACCGGATTAAATACCTCAAATCCCATTTCGTGGATGTCCTTTAGTAACTCACTCACAGCCCCGTCGCAATGAAGGATAGGAATAATATCAGGTTTTTTATCCTTAAAGCGCTGAATCATTTCAGTGTAAAAGGGCTTTAGTTGTTTCCTAAAGGTTTCCTGGTCCATAATGAGGCTCTGCTGGGTGCCAAAATCATCCCCGAACCAGATGGCATCCACACCTTTATCAATCAGTCGCAATCCTATTTCAGTCTGGAACTCGGCACATGCTTTAAAGAGTGGAATCACATACTCGGTTTCCATCATCATATCCACCAGCAGTTTCTCCATTCCTGCCAACTGGTGTGCAAGTGAAAAGACGGTCACCTCGATATCTCCAAATACCAGGTATTCATCATGGTATTTCTTCACCAGTCTATCTGCATCCCGGTAGCGACCAGGTGCATCAGGATCCGGGAAGGTATAATTGTCAATATCTGCCTTGGTTTGTGCCTGTGCCAGTGGATAATCAACCACCTCCACATAGATATCACCCTGACGCATTTTCATTTGATACTCATTCAGCCAGTGCCCTTTTTCATCAGCTTCAATTTTGAAATCGTCCGAAACTGAGGCCCCTGTAACCACAACATCACTACCCATGGCTGTGCGCAATTCATTGGCACTGATCCGGTAGGTTACATCTTCATAGAGGTTATCGGTATAGTGGGCTGGAATACCCAATTCCTTGCTGAAGTGGTCCGTTAACTGCCGGCACATTTCAAATTGTAAAGGAACCCGATCTGCTTTACCGGGCAATTTTCCAAATGTTTTTAGTACGCGTTCTCTTGAATTCATTTTATACGGTATTTGTTTAAATGTATCTATTTTGTGACCACATCCCATACTTTGGAACGAACCGATTTCCCACCAGGCCCTTGTACGGTTAAAATAACAGTCCAGTTACCTTCTCTTTCATATTTATGCTGGGGATGCTGAATAGTGGAACTATTCCCGTCTCCAAAATCCCAGTGCCAGCTGTTTACTTCCCCAGCAGAGCGATCCATAAACTGTATGATTCTATCATCGCGGTCCACTTCCGTAAATGCCCAGTTGGCATCAATATCGTTTCTGTACTTCTCCTCCAGAGGCATCAGCCTGAACGCACAGAGATAGGAAGCATCCCGGATCATCCGGATGTCATGGGCCAGGTTTCTGTAAGTCTCCTTTTTCCCGGTTCCATCGTATTCAATGGTGAGCCACGACAACCCGATCAATTCATTCTCCTTCAGACTGGATACAATGGAATTTTCAAATCCCTCAGGTGAAGCATAATCAAAAGGTGTAATATAAAACTCCATCTTAAGGGTACCACTATCACCGGGCTGAAGCTGATGGTCATAGGCCACCTGCATATGAGGATAGTCCTTGATCCAGTAAGCATTTCCCCAGATCATGGCCCAATCCTTATCCTTTACCGGGGTGAATATGTGGTAGTTCTGGGCGTGCCCTCCATGTCCTTTGAAATGGAGTTCGTCTGCAGATAGCCTCTCCCGGTGCAAGTTGGAAAAATTGATAAAATTCCCTCCTGAAAGATCAGCATCCACCACCAGTTCAAAAATATCCTGGGCCAGGGCCTGATCCTCAAAATCCCAGTAATCGTCATAGGCCTCCAGGTAAAAATAGAGACGGTTGAGCCCATTTACCCAGCCCACCTTCACTTTCAGGTCATAATCGGCAGGGTCCTGAGGCACACCCTCGGCATACACTGTATTCACCAGCTGATCAGATCCGATGTAAAAAGAGTCTGGAACTATCTCCCATTCAGAAAAGTCGCCGTCAATTGAAGGAGTCAATTCCCGTGGAAACTGATAGATCATAAATTCTACACCTGGACGGGCAAAGGATCCCAGGATCACTAAAATCAGGGAACATGTTAAGATTAATCCCACTCTGGTTATCACCTTCATTTCTTAGCTATTTCTCGGTAAATCGATAATTAGATCTACGCTCTGGAGCACTATCTCCTTTCAGGAAGAAATCCTCGATCTTCCCGCTCACAGGTACATTGTCGGTCCAGTGGAAATCAAATGCGGACGATTCAAGCATTTTGCGGGGGACTTCAATCATCAGCTCATCTCCTTCGTACTTGTAATTCACCTCAACCTGCCTGCCCCACTTCTCCTTCTTCCATGCCTGTAATGAAGTCGTGGTTTTTGAAGAGTTGGTTGCGTTGATCAATAGATCATACCCATTCCAGCCTGTCTCAGCACTCTGATCACTGTTGATATATAGCAGCATCCAATGGTCGCTGGAATGAGCAGTCAGCTCCTCTGCTGTTTTTGCATAGAAATAGAAATTCTGGTCGTCTCTTGCCACCCTCGATTCAATGAGATCATTTCGGCCGGTCTGATCCACATAGGGCCCGGCCTCTCCTACCCCTTCCCCATTTCTGTGGGCCACATCACCTATGTGATCATAATAAATCGCTTCCACACTTTCCCACTGGCCAAATCCACCATCGAGATCTATGGTCTTCTCCGCACCAGCCGGAACCAACTTCTGAACACCTTTATATTTTCGCACATTATCGATTAACTGGTAATAATAGTTATCGGTATGTCCACCCACCATGGGTTCAATATCCCGACTGTACTCCTGATTATACTGGTCGATAAAAACTTTCGTTCCTGGTCTGATTGGCCTACCGGCCATCCCAATATGCGCTCCAGGGTAAAAATCAAAAAACAGGATCCTGTCGATTAACTCCTCCTGAGCTGGCATGGTACCCATACCTGCGGTCCATTCATTCCATCCTGTGATAAAAATAAACTCCGGGTCCACTTCCAGCGCTCGGTTCCACTGTTCCTGGAAATGAAGTCCCTGGTCGGTAAAAGGGGTGAGATCATACTGATCATTTTCAGGTTGGTAGAATTGATGATAGCTCCTTCCAATGTTGGAGAAAGGATGCTGTCCGACAGCCACAGGTACATTTTCCGGAATGCTGGGATCTTCATGCCATCCAATGGTCTGAGGGAAGTGATCCACCCAGGGCCATTCATCCTTCCCATCGTCATACCAGGGCAGGGAGGTCCATGCCCAGCTTTGCCTCAGGCTAAAGAAGTTCATGATATCCTCTTCAAATACGATTTCATTTACCAGATTCCTCTGAGGTTGTTCATGCTGTCCGTATAAGAGGAGCGGCTTCCCCTTCCACATAAACCACATATCGGGGTACATACCTTTCTTATAAAAGTCATTCCAGAGGGTATTGACCGAGATCTCACTTCCCAGGAATGCAATATCGGGAGTTTTCTCGCCTTCCTCTCTCATTTTACGCCACACTTCACAAACAGGCAGGTAAACTTCGGGGAAGGTTCTGTTGTTGGTTACGTCGAATATAATTACATCCACCCCGGCATCGGCCAGCTGGTAAGCATGTCGGCGAATGGCCCACTCCTCATTATTCAGGTAGTAGCCAATTTCGGGTTCTCCCCAGAAATGGCTCCCCGATCCCCATTGAGGATCTTCCGGATTCTCAGCCAGTATTTTGGTTACATCATAGGGCCCTTTGCCGTCAGGAGTCAGATGTGTCATAAAATAGAACATCCCCACATACCTCTCTCCTTTCTCAGGTCCGGCCTCTCGGTACATGGCCAGTTCCCGTCCCAGTGCATCGGTAGCCACCCAGGTATCGGACATAATATCTCTGGCAGAACCATGTTTTTTCTGCTGGTCAATCTCACCCTGGTAGATCACCTGGTCCCAATCCTGAATTCCAATGGTTTCCTTGTATTGATCAAAAACTTCATCTTCGTTGGAGGCATCTGCAGCCTGGTAAACATACCAAACAGGCTTGGCCCCTCCAGGGTCATCTTCATCGTCGGGGAAGCGACGCAATCCAATGCGAAGACCACCCTCTCCCCTGTTATCAAACCAGTTGTGCCATTGAAATCCGTCAATCCCATCCAGGGTTTTGAATTTCTTCCAGGCATAGGCAAATCCTGCCGCCTGCTCGATCAAATCCTGTTCGGAGTAGGTCTTTGAATTGGTCCCGTTTTCCGACAGCCACAGAGTCCTTTTTTGCTCTCCTTTATAAAGAACCTCAGGTAGCTTGATCCAGGCATTGAGCACCTCAATATTTTTAAAAGTGATTAAAGGGGTTTCAAATGTGAAGTCCACCTTCTGGTCCAGCCAGGTTTTCGGCTCAAATAACGATTCCGGGTATGGATGTTGTGCCACAGCCCATTCAAAGTCTCCTTCTGCCTGTGTATAGTCAAGCAGAATCTCCATCAGGTCCTTGGAAGGATAGAATTTCGGATGGGAGGTCCATGCCCAGTAGTGGGTCAGTGTGACAAAAACCTCCGAATGTTGGTTATATTTTCTGGCAATGTTGTAGCACATGCGCATGGACTTCAAATAAGCGTCCATAAAAACCACGTCGGTTTTATCCCCCATATTGGTCCATACCCAACCTGCATCCACCTCGTTGTGCATGATCCAATGATGAATCCTGCCATACTTTTTATCGGGCCTGCTATACCTGCTGGCCAGGAAATCCAGGGCAGCTGCATATGCATCCACACTTTCGGGGTTGGTCATATTGGGCATGCTATAGATACCCGCGGGATCCATATCGGGATGTTGCAATAGTTTTCCAATTTCAGGATCGGGACATTGTTCGGCTTTGCTGATCAGCAGGATGGCAGCTGTAATTATATTTCGTTCGGCGCATTCCCGGAAGGTCTCATCAAACCCTTCCACTGCTTTCTTCTCAAAATAGTAGGATTTCCCATTGTAGCTATGCTCGATTCGATCCTCAGCAGGGGTAGTATACATAAAACGGGTAAACCAGATATTCACCGTGGCACTGGTGATATCCAATTCTTCCAGGTCCTCCACATGACCTCGACTGGTACTAAAGCCACCCAATCCTTTCTTACTGCCTGGCTTCTCATCTTCAAGGTCATAGATGGCCTCTATTTCATCAGCATACCTGGCATGTGATACCAGCTCAAATCCATTTTCGTTTTTCTCATAAAGGGCCCACTTGGAGAGCAGACGATCATAATTGAAACCATTACGTTTAATAAACCGTGCTTCCTCCAGGGTAAATGATCCTGGTTTCACCGGCGTAATAAACTCAAATTCCTGAATCTCGGTAACATCTGAATAAGGTGGGACCTCAGCAAGAAAAAGATCTTCAGATGCTTCAGCTGTACCTGTGATTGCTATGGATTGTTTTGAAGCCTTTACTTTTGTAAGGGTTGAATTGTAATTGTCAGACAGGTAAGAGCTCAGGTTTGCATGCAAGCGTTCATCCCTTTTTCTATTCTCCTCACGGGTAACCGCCAGCTCCTTCTCCCTCACAGTCATGGGTCTTAGTTGCAAATTCCTGATCTGGATATTAACATTCGGGCGATCACCCAGATCCAGGCGCAATACATCTCCAATTTGTCCCCATTCACCCAGCTCCAGGCTTAAATCGGCTGCAAAACTCACCCAACCTTCCGACATTCCAATGCGCCTGATCAGCTTTGAATGTTCCTGAGAAATGGGTACTCCAAACCATATATGAAGGTGATCCAAACCTTTAGGGCAGAAGTACTCAAATGAGAGTACCTGGTGTTCGGCTGGCAGGGGACGTTGCAAGGGCTGAGTATAGAGGAAAGGATCCTTACCTGTGGTTTCCATCTGAGAGACACCCCTGTTGGTGATTTCCAGGGTCATATGATGGATGCTGTCTTTTTCAATGAATAACATGGTGCTGCCCGACTGCGCAACTCCCATCCCTGCAACAAGAAGGAGTGCGGCCAATAGTGTCAATGATTTCATGGGTAGTTTATTTCCCGAAAAAGTAGACTAAATAATCCATCAGCGCAATGGATAAAATGGTTCATCCTTTGCATATTTTGAGCCTGATGAGGAAAGAATCCGAATCCTGGGAAAGCTTTCCAACCCTGGAAAGAATCAGACCCTTACTGTCTTCCTGATCTCTGAGGGAGAGACCCCCAATTTGTTCTTGAAGATGCGACTGAAATAGTAGATGGACTGAAAGCCAAGTTCGTAACTGATCTCCTTAATGCTTTTATCGGTATAGAGCAACATCTCTTTAGCCCTAAGGATCTTCAGATCCAGGTGATACTGAACAGGAGGAACTCCGGTATATTTCTTAAACATCTTACGGAAGTAGGAATACCCAATGTTATTCTCTTCTGCAAAGGATTGGAAATTAATCTCAGCTTCCACATTCTCCCGAATGGTAAAACAGGCATTCTGGATAATCTTCTCCACCCTCTTACCACTGAAATCTTTCTGTTTATCCATGGAGACAATAAACCCAAGTAATTTCATAATCATTCCTGCAGCCACCTGCTGGTACCCGGGTTTTTCCTCCTTTACGTAGTTAAAAATTTTAAAATAGGTATCTATGATCTCCTCCCTGTATCCCACTTCCACCACAGAGTTCTTCTGAGTAAACCAGGGACGTCCAAACAATTGATGAGCGATGTATCCCGAAAATCCAACATATTGCTCCACCCACCCTGTGCTCTTTTTTGGTTTGTAACGGTGCCATTCTCCAGGCTTAATAAAGATCAGGGACCCGGGAGCTATTTTGACCTTTCCCCCCTGGTTCTCATAAACTCCTGTACCTTCAGTGATATAATTAATCTGGTACTCATTCAGAGTCCTGCCATTCTCATAACTAAAATAATAACCTGAAGGATGTGTGGTTGGAGGATAGATCACACCAGGTTTAATATCAGCCCTGCCAGCGCAATTAAGGAATAGTCCCCAGTCCTTATCCTCTTGCCCGGGATTAACGTACTTGAAAAACTCTTCCACTGATCCTGAATTTAATCATAAATTACTATGACATTGAGGTGGCAATTTATCCAAATTAACCGGGCTGGCAAGGATTTAGCCATAAATAATGCAAATAGAGATTTAAACTTTTTGAGATTGAATTCTGCATCTTTTTGAACTTCCTGCTATGTAATTTTGATATTCGCTTCGAATTTGTCTCATTTTGTGCAAACAATAGACCATATTATTCATTGATCACATGATCTGTATCCTCTATTTTTGATAAACAAATTCTCAATAAATAGAACATTGACTGAATCTTAATAATTAAGACATCATGATCGGAATTCTTCTTATTGCCATCGGAAGTATAGGTGCTGCCAGCTTCTATGTTCCCTTTAAAAAAGTTAAACAATGGTCCTGGGAATCCTACTGGATCGTACAGGGCCTGGCAGCCTGGATCATCGCCCCCTGGGTATTTGCATTAATTACGGTACCATCAGGAGAATTGATGAACATCCTGCGAGAAGCTCCTACATCAGCCAAATGGCTCACAATTATGTTCGGAGCACTATGGGGTGTGGGGAGCCTGACATTCGGGCTCAGCATAAGGTACATGGGTATTGCGTTGGGTCAGAGCATGGTGCTTGGGCTTGCAGCTGCACTGGGCACATTGATACCAGCCATTGTGAACGGTGATGACCTCTTTTCTTCCCGGGCAGGGATACTAACCATTGTGGGTGTCTCCATTGCCCTTGCCGGTATCGCTATTATCGGTTATGCCGGGTTCCTTAGAAGTAAAGGTCTTTCAGAAGAAGAGAGAAAGGCTGCTGTGAAGGATTTTGCACTCAAGAAGGGTCTTTTTATCGCGCTTATTTCTGGTGTGATGAGTTCTGCTTTTGCCTACGGTCTGAATGGCAACGCAAGCGGGAAGCTTATCGAAAAAATGGCACTGGAACACGGCACAAATGAACTATACCTGAGTAATCCGACTTTGATCTTCATACTGTTTGGTGGATTTATAGTAAACTTAATCTATTGTGTCGGCCTGAATATTAAAAACAAGACCTATAAGGATTATATATCGGTCTCTGCCGGTGTCTTCCTGAACAACATTGCTTTCACTTTCCTTGCCGGATTTCTCTGGTTTCTGCAATTCCACTTCTATGGGATGGGGAAGAGTCTGGTTCCGCCAGCTATGGAAGCCTTTTCATGGAGTATCCTCATGGCCCTGGTTATTGCCATGAGTAACATATGGGGACTTTTCCTCAAGGAATGGAAAGGAGTAAGCAGGAAAACCATTGTGGTGCTTCTGATAGGGATCCTGGTATTGATCCTGTCAACATTTGTAATTAGTTTAAATTAAGGAGGAAATAGAGATGCACAAGCGTATCGGTTTTAAAATGAAAGTCAATCCAGGGGTGATTGAAGAGTATAAAAAGAGACACAATGAGCTCTGGCCTGAACTTCATAAGCTGTTAAAGGACGCTGGAATTTCTGAATACAGCATATTTTTTGATGAAGACACCAATTATCTGTTTGCTTTCCAAAAGCAAGAAGGTGAGCAGGGATCACAGGATCTTGGTAAAACTGAAATAGTTAAAAAATGGTGGAAATTCATGGCAGATATCATGGAAACAAATTCCGATAATTCACCGGTTTCCATTCCTCTTGAAGAGGTTTTTTATATGGAATAGCAACAATACTAACATTAATTAATATCACATGAGCAAATCAGATACAGTAACAAAAGCATTTGAAGCAGCTAAAGGACAGTATGCCCAGATCGGGGTAGATGTGGAAGCTGCCATGAATAAACTGGATGAATTTCCTATTTCACTTCATTGCTGGCAGGCCGATGATGTGGGGGGATTTGAAACTCCGGATTCAACACTTTCGGGAGGTGGTATTCAGGCCACCGGTAACTATCCTGGCAAGGCGACAAATATTCCTGAACACCGCATGGACCTAGAGAAATCCATGAGTCTGATCCCTGGCAAGCAGCGACTGAACCTTCACGCCATCTATGGGGACTTCCAGGGCCAATTTGTGGACCGCGACCAGATTGAGATAAAGCATTTTCAGAGCTGGATTGACTGGGCAAAAGATCAGGGAATCGGTATGGATTTCAACTGCAGTGTATTTTCCCATGCGAAAGCCAGCGACGACCTGACCCTCTCGCACAAAAACAAAGAGATTCGTGATTTCTGGATTGAGCACACCAAAAGGTCCCGTGCCATTGGAGCCGAGATGGGGAAACAGTTAGGAAGCCCCTCAATTCACAACATTTGGATCCAGGATGGTTCCAAAGACATTCCGGTAGACCGATATGGCCACCGTGCTATTCTAAAGGATTCGCTGGATGAGATCTTCGCAGAAAAATTCTCCACCGACCACCTGAAGGATGCCATTGAGAGCAAGCTCTTCGGCATCGGATTGGAAGCCATGACTGTGGGTAACTCTGAGTTTTACCTGGGTTATGCAGTGGAAAATCAGACCTTGATCTGCCTGGATAGCGGTCACTTCCATCCTACCGAGCAGGTGGGCGATAAAATTTCTTCGGTCTTACTGTTTGTACCTGAGATTCTGTTACATGTGACCAGACCCATCCGTTGGGACTCCGATCATGTGGTGACCATGAACGACGATACCATGATGATCGCACAGGAGATTGTTCGTTGCGATGCACTGGACAGAGTACATATGGGACTCGACTTTTTCGATGCCAGTATCAACAGGATCGGCGCCTATGTGGTGGGAACCAGGGCTGCTCAGCAATCTATGTTATTTGCATTGTTGGAGCCCAGGGATATATTGCTGAAGTATGAAGAAGGTGGACAGTTTTTTGAGCGCCTGGCTATGCTGGAATTACTCAAAACAAAACCCTTTGGTGCAGTATGGGATTACTATTGTCTGAAAAATGACGTTCCCGTAGCCCAGGACTTTATCACCGAGATTCAGCAGTATGAAAAGGATGTTCTAAGCAAAAGATAGAAAGTAGTAGTTTTTTTTCATATAGTAGTAGTAGTAGTAGTTTTAGTTGGTAAAGACAGCGGCCTGGACACGTTCTTAGCCGCTGTTTTTTTTAAATCAAAATAGTTATGAGCAAAGAGGTTGTATTGATATTTGACATTGGGAAAACCAATAAAAAAATCCTGGTATTTGATAAGTCACTTGGAATTTTGCATGAAGATGAAACCATTTTCGAAGAGATCCCCGATGACGATGGATTTGATGGAGATGATATAGAAAGGCTTGAAAAGTGGATGCTGGAGGCATGTACAAAGTATCTTCAAGATGACCGTTATATTGTACGAGGAATCAACTTCACCACCTATGGAGCCACCCTGATGTACCTGGATAGCCAGGGCAAAAGGTTAACACCTGTCTATAACTATTTAAAGCCCATGCCGGAGGGAATTGTGGAAACCCTCTACGAAACAAATGGTGGTGAAGCTGAATTTTGCAGAAATACTGCCTCTCCCGCATTGGGTATGCTGAATTCGGGTTTCCAGGCTTTGTGGCTCAAGGAAAAAAAGCCCGAAATATTTAGCCAGGTAAAAACCATACTACACTTTCCTCAGTACCTGTCGTACCTGCTTACCGGTAAAACCTCTTCAGAGCATACCTCCATTGGATGTCATACCGGACTCTGGGATTTTGATCTTATGGCCTATCACCCATGGACAAAACAATTGGGAGAAACCCTACCAGATCCCGAACTGGTTGAGACAACTTACCCTTCCACTATTTTTGAAAATCAGATTCCGGTGGGTATAGGGATTCATGACAGCTCATCGTCGCTTGTGCCCTATTTTATGAACTCCCCTGAGGAGTTTATCCTGGTATCTACGGGAACATGGTGTATCTCCATGAATCCATTTAATTCAGAACCTTTATCAGCCGACCAGCTAAAGAAGGATTGCCTGGCCTATATGAGTATTCAGCAGAAACCCGTTAAGTCCTCCCGTCTGTTTATGGGTCGCATTCATGATGTGAATGTGGAAAGGTTAAACGAACAGTTTGGTGTGGATAAGTCGGCCTACAAGACAGTTGCTCTGGACGAAGAGATGATCAGATCACTAAACCAAAAGAGCACTGGTGAAAGGGTTTTCTTTCATGGGGGTGTTCCCCAGGATTATGTAGATAATTCCGTTGACAGGGAAACATTTGAAAACTTTGAAGAAGCCTATCATCAACTGGTCATCGACCTGGTGGATCTTACTGAAGAATCAATCGACCTGATAATAGACAAAGACGATACCACAAAGAATATATACATCAGTGGTGGATTTGCCAAGAATCCCATCTTCCTTAAGCTAATGGCCAGCCACTTCCCTGACAAAAAAGTCTACACTTCGGAAGTTGCCAACGCCACATCCCTTGGTGCAGCACTGGTATTATGGAAGGGCATTGATACTGAATTTAATCCTGCCATTGACCTGGGATTGAAGTCCTTTAACGGAGACCCATCCCTGGTTGGGTAAATAACTGATTAACATGGAAAAACTAGATACGCTCTTACAGCATCCCCGTGATCAGATTACGGAGATTATAAAACGAATCTACAACGCCGGATTAACCACAACCTCCGGCGGCAATATATCCATTAAAGATGGGGAAGGAAACATCTGGGTAACGCCCAGTGCCATCGATAAAGGAACCCTTCAGCGGAAAGATATTGTTCGTGTAAAACCCGATGGCAGCGTTGTTGGGCATTACAAACCATCTTCCGAATTCCCCTTCCACAAGGCCATATATGATGCAAGACCTGAGATCAAGGCAGTGATCCATGCTCACCCCCCTGCGCTGGTTTCATTCAGCATTGTCAGGAAGCTTCCCAATATGAACATCATTCCACAGGCCAAACATATTTGCGGTCCCATAGGATATGCTCCATATGCCATCCCTGGTGGAGAAGAGCTGGGTAAGAAAATTGCAACAGAATTTGAAAAGGGAGTAAATGCAGTGATCATGGAGAACCATGGAACAGTAGTGGGTGGTACCGACCTGAAAGATGCATATGTCCGGTTTGAAACCCTGGAGTTTTCTGCCAGAACCATTATCAATGCCAGTACCATTGGAACTCCCTCCTATCTGGCTGAAGATCAAATTGAAGCATTTGAGTCACAGATACCCAATGATGTACTTGAAATGACCTCTGTTGAGCACACCGAAAAGGAGCTCTCACTTCGCCGTCACATCAGTACATTGGTAAAGCGCTCATGCAAACAGGGACTGATGATTTCCTCCTATGGAACGGTTTCTACCAGGTTGAAGGGAAATGATTTTCTGATCACACCCCGCAATGTCCCAAGGTGGGAAATAGAATTGGAAGATATCGTTCAAATTGCGGATGGCAAACGGGAACCCGGAAAATTACCCAGCAGGGCTGTGAAAATTCATCAGCAAATCTACAGGGAGAATCCACATGTGAACTCCATAATTCTTACACAGCCGCAACATATTATGGCTTATGGGGTTTCTGGAAAAAAGCTGGATGTGAGAACCATCCCGGAAAGTTGGATATTCCTGCAGGATATTCCCATGGTAGAGTTTGGAGAACAATTTGATGGATCAGAAGAATTTGCCAAATTGTTTACTCCCGACACTCCTGCGGTTATCATTAAAAATGATTCCATTATTGTAACAGGAGACAAGCTTCTCCAGACTTTTGACCGTCTGGAGGTGGCTGAATTCAGTGCTCAGTCATTGATCATGGGGCATCCGCTGGGTGACCTGGTTCCCATAAATGAAGATCAGATTGAAGAGCTGCGCAAGAAATTTTTAACCTGACAGGAGATGCCATTATGAAGAGGCCCATATACAGAATCGTTTGGGTTTTGCTTTCGCTGTTTATGGTCCATCAAGGGTATTCTCAGGATCTTCTCTGGACCAATGAAGGGGATCCGGATGGGTTTGTTGACAGGCATGTGGCATTCCGGGGGAACTTCTCTCTTAATGAAGAGACTGAAATAGAGGTTCACATATCCGGAGCATCGTGGTACCGGGTTTGGTTGGACGGAGTTCAGTTGACCGAAGGGCCTGACCGGTATAGCCCGGAATTCCCCACATACCAGGTCAGAAAACTAAGAATACCTGCCGGGGATCACATCATAGCCATTCAGGTACACAGCGAAGGGGTGGATACCCGCATGTTGCAGGGGATTAAACCTTTCCTCTATTGTGATCTCCTGGCTGATGGGATAAAAAAGAAATTAGGTTGGAAATGCCTCGAACTGTCAGGATACGCCCCTCAATTGAGAAGGGTCAGCGCCCAATTCGGATGGCTTGAGTGGTGCGATACCCGATTGCAACCCGATGGCTGGATCAATGCCAATTTTAATGATACAGATTGGGGCCAGCCCATACCTGTATCCCGTAAGCTGGGGGAATTTACGCCCTCGTTGATTTCTGAGGTTCAAAACCTTGCCACCTCCTTCGAAATCGCAGGATCAGGACCGCTGGCCAGCTATTATGGTTACGAAACAGACAATCCGTCGGCCAGGTTTTTCCTGCGCGACCTTGAGTGCAAAAGCGTCCCTCCCCAGGGAGTTTGGAAAAGATATGACCTTGGAAAGATCAAACTTGTTTCACCCCAATTCATCCTCGATCTTCCCCAGGGAGCCATGGTGGAATTTGCTTTCTGCGAAGCACTGCAACACAACCGGGTCTCTCCCTGGATCAACCTGTCGGTAAGTGACTCATATAACATGGTCCATTTCAAAGCCCGGGGTGGCGTACAGGTTTTCCATCCCCTGACACCCAAAGCCGGCCGATTTGTGGAGATGCATATTATCGCTCCTCCTGATCAGATCCATGTAATGGAAGAGCAGTTCCTCGAACGAGCATACCATATGAAGGCTGATGGGGATTTTCAAAGTGACGACCCATTACTCAACCGGATCTGGCAACTGGGTGCCGAGACCTACATGTCCTGCGCCGAAGATGCCCTGGTGGACAATCCCACCCGTGAGCGCGGACAATGGATGGGTGATGTGGGTATTGTGGGTTTACAGATTGGTGCTGCCACCTTCTCTGACCTTGGAATCATTAAAAGCGGTTTAAAACATTTTGCCCAGAGTGCACGTGAAGATGGAATGGTGGCCGGACTGGCACCGGGAAACATCGGATATCTCTCTACGTTTGCTGCCCTGTGGACCAATGCCAACCTCTATTATTGGAAATCCACCGGCGACCGGTCCCTAATGGTTGAACTCTATCCTTATGCTGAAAATAACATAGCCGCATTTGAAAAATACAGAACAAGTGATGGCATCAGTGAGGATGCAGGCTGGGCATTTGTGGACTGGGGTTATGTGCCCAATGAAGGGGAGACTGATATGGGTCTCAACCTGATCTACTATGATGCATTAAGAGCCATGATCACCTGGTCGCAAGCCATGGGCAAAGAATCCAGGGTGGTGTACTATAGGGATCTTGCCCACCAGATGAAAACGATTATTGAAAGTTACTATGCTCCTTACCTGCAAGCTTCAGAGGTGAACTGGGTAGGTATTGGATACCACCGCACCGTACTGGGAATGCGCAATGGTTTTATTCCTGGTGAATTAACGGAGGAAGCCATCAACTATATCAAGCAGCACATGCTTAACTGCTTCCCCAACAATGAGAATGCACCACGACTCTCCGATCCGGCAGCCAACAATCCCCAGCTTATCACCCCCTACTTTGCACACTATGCCTATCCCCTGCTAATTGAAAATGGAGAGATGGAATTTATCCTGGATCAGTACAAAACCTGCTGGGGCTGGATGCTTGACCAGGGGATCACCACCTGTACTGAGGTCTTCGATACCCGTTGGTCTCATTGTCACCAGTGGGCCGGATGTCCCACCTGGCAACTATCAAGGTATGGCCTTGGATTGCATCCTGCTTTCGACAGAGCAGAGAATTCATTTGATCTGAATCTGGTAACAGGTTATCTTGAAGAAGCTTCAGGGAAAGTTCCCCTGCCCGACGGACAAGTCATCCATATGAACTGGAAAAAATCCGGCGGTCAGATTAAATATACAATAGATACCCCTGTAAAAATTGAAGTATACATGGATGATCCTGAAAAAGCAGGAAAGGTTAAGAAGATGACCATCAAGAATACCAGGACCTTCCACATCCCAGTAGAATGAAAAACATCTTTAATTACACCATAGGTCTCGGATTACTGATAATTGTGAATGGAGCCCTCACTTCGTGTAGCACAGTTAAAACAGATACACGGCCCAATGTGGTTTTTATTTTCTTAGATGATCTTAACGACTGGGCACTACATCCCTCGGGCCATCCGGAGGCTCTGGTCCCCCATATTGACAAGCTTGCCAGGGAGAGTGTGAGCTTTACCAATGCCCATGTATCGGTCCCTGTCTGTGGTCCATCCAGGAAATGCCTGTTTTCAGGACTCTACCCCCAGACCATAAACGATTATCATTTTGATGCCTGGGCCAAATCCCCGGCATTGGAAAACTGCGTGGCCATGCCCAGGCATTTTCGGGACAACGGCTACCTGGTCTATGGCGCAGGCAAACTACTCCATGAAGGAGCAGGTGGTGACTTTTATACCGAATATGGTTATGGGGTGGATTATGGCCCCCATCCCTGGAAAGGAACAGGACCCGCCGAGTTCACAGCACATCCCGGCCAGTATGAGCAATGGAAGGATTTGTTACCCGTCCTGGATATGCACAGGGACCTCAATTATGGGCCACTCTCCAATATACCAGTTTACCCTCCCGATCCAAATGGAGAATACCCCGGAGCAGAGGGCTGGCATTATAAAACCGGAGAACCTTTCCGCTATGTGAGTGAGAAGGACCGGGATCTTATGCCCGATGAGATAAGTGCAGCTTATGCAGCAGATGTACTCGGGCAGGAACATGAAAAACCATTTTTCCTTGCGGTGGGACTGGTACGGACCCATACCCCTCTATATGCACCCCAGGAATATTTCGACAGGTTTCCCATGGAGGAGATCACCCTTCCCCCCTACATGGAGAGTGACCTGGAAGATTGTGCTATGGTGCTTCAAAACCGCTGGGAATGGGGATATACCAAATTCGATGCTTTAATTGGAGCAGGTGGAGAACAGGCCTGGAAGGAATGGGTGCAAGCCTATTTGGCCTGTGCCGCATTTATAGACGATCAGGTAGGCACTATTCTACAGGCATTGGAAGAGAGTCCCTATAAAGACAACACCATAATCGTTTTCAGTTCAGATCACGGATACCATATTGGTGAAAAAAACTGTGTCCAGA
>JAOZUK010000388.1 GCA_029938715.1 Bacteroidales bacterium
GCGTGACGACTATAGACCGTAATCCATTTAAAAATCTGCCTTTAGGCGATATGGCCGTTGACCTTGTTTTTTTAAGAATGGAAAAAGATCTGGTGCAAGTGCGTATGATCATGATTTAGGCCACTGAAGATCCGAAACTTCGGCCACGAAGAATCTATATTTCGGCCAGTGGACTTGACACTGGTAGCATAAGGTAAAGGTGGAGTCAAGAAGAACGGAGCGAAGCGACGGAAAATTTATGTTCTTAAAAAAAGTAGCAGTAGCAGAGCCTGTGGAGTTGTGGGCAAGAGCCGTAGCAGTGTGGAAAACTTGTGGTCAACCCAAGATGAAATTCGTAACTGCAAAAAGCTTCAAGGGTTGTCCATAAGTTTTCCACACGTCCGCGGAGGCGGTCATGCGAGCTTGCGAGCATGGCTTGTCCACAAATCCACAGGCTACCGAAGCGCCTAGATTTTGATTATCTAAAATAGAAGTGAAGCAACGGATTAAGTTGTTATTTCAGGTTCATTTCTCTGTTTTATCTTAGCAGTTCTTTTCCGCATAGATTCCCCAGCTAACTCCAAGCGAAGAGAATCATGTACGATTCTGTCCAAGATGGCATCAGCAATAGTTGGATCAGCAATGTGTTTATGCCAATCTGAGACAGGGACTTGGGAGACAAAGATGGTTGATTTAGTTCTGAAGCGGTCATCTAGAAGGTCAAGAATCTCTCGTGCTTGATTCTGAGCTAAGGGGTCACGGAGCCACTCGTCAATAATAAGCAGGTGTGTACGGGCTAGTTTTGAGGCGTATTTTGGATAAGAGCCGTCTCCTCTGGCAACCAATAATTCTGAAATCAGATCTCCTGTTTTTCTATAGAAGGCTTTAAAACCTCCTCGGCAGGCTTTATCAGCTAAAGCGCAAGCTATATAGGTTTTGCCTATTCCAGTAGGTCCTGTAATGAATAAGTCATGTTTATTCCTGATCCAGTTACAACCTGCAAGCTCAAGAAGTTTCGATTTTTCTAACTTTCTGGGACTATGGAAATCTATGTCCTCTATGGTGGCGCTCTGTTTTAATTTTGCCTCGCGCACTCTTCGAATCATCCTACTGTTTTGTCTTTTTAAGTACTCAGCATCGATCAGAGCAGCCAACCTATCTTCGAAAGACAGATCATGGTAGGTAGGATTTTCGAGTTGGGTTTTAAGTTCTGCGGCAACACCATAGAGGCGCAGCTCGCTTAATTTTTCCATTGTTTGGTTTGACATAATATTCTCCTATTTAATTAGTTTTAATGATAATACTGAGAGCCGCGAATATTTTGGTGCTCAATTGGTGCCTGGGAAGTAGTTTTAGTGGATTCAACAGCATCCGCTCCAGTTTGAAGCATTGACTTGATATTCTTTAACCTAAGAACTCCTAATTGCCTGGCTTTTTTGCAAGCTGCTTCCAGACGGATTTTTCCATATTTTTTTTCTAAGGAGAGCAACCCCAGACAGAAGCGATAACCCTGCTCGGGGTGATCCTTTGCTTCTAAAATGTATTTTATGAGGCAACTTGTCTGTGGGCCAATCTTTGAAGCCCAATTTATAAATTTACTTGGAGACCAACTTTTTACAAATTGATGATTGGGCGGCATGTGCTCTTTTATCGTGGCATAGGATCCACGGCTGTAAGAACGAATATGTTGAATGATTCTTTTGCCATCCCTATAAACAGTAACGGTACGTTCTCCATAACGAACCTCTACATGTTCTCCTACAAGGGTATACGGTACAGAGTAATAACTGCGCTTAATTTCAATGTGATAATCAATATTAACCTTGGCTTTCTTCCACTCTCCAAACTCAAAGCTGGTTGTAGGTAATGGCTTAAGAGCAGGTTTGTCAAAATTCTCAAACACCTGCTGCCTGGAACGCCCATACACCTGCATCTCTCTATTATTAAGATCTGCCAGTAACTTCTTTATGGCTTGATTGATCTCGCCTAAGCTATAGAACTTTCGGTCACGTAAGGGAGCTAAAATACGACGCTCTACATTTTGAACTGCCTCCTCCGCCTTGGCTTTGTCCTGTGGCTTTCTTACCCGAGTAGGCAAAACTGCCACTCCATAGTGCTCTGCTAATTCTTGGTAGGTGCGGTTAATATCCGGATCGTAAAAACACGCCTTAGTTACTCCGGATTTTAAATTATCTGGAACTACAACTTCACTAACTCCTCCAAAAAAATTAAACATCCTCTCATGTGAACCAATCCAGCTCTCTTTGTCTTGTCCCATGGTGGCTTCTGCAAAGGTGTAGTTGCTGGCTCCAAGTGTCCCGACAAATATCTGAACCTCCTTTACCTCCCCGTTAGCAACATCAAAATACTCAAGTGTCATTCCAGCATAATCAACGAGTGCCTTTTCTCCTGCCTTATACACCTGGCGCATGCTAACCTTTTGACCTTTGCTCCAATGCCTATAAAGCCTGCCAAAACTCCCATAGCTATATCCCTCGGAATATTGCTGACGATATTCTTCCCACAGCAGATAGAGCGTGACTCCCTTGCGTCTTAACTCTGAGTGGATATGTTCGTAGTCTGGAAGGTCCTTTCTTTTCTGCCTCCTCTCATCTTTTAGTCCAAGAAGATCCTTAATCTCTCCCTCAGATGCTCCATTTATTCCGCTATAGCTAACCTCTCGTTCTTTAGCCCGATTGATATATTTCTGAACACATGACCGCGATACGTTGCAGCTCTGTGCTATCTTGTTCCCACTTAATCCGGTGTCCATAAGACGCAACACCTCTTTTATTGTTACCATTGCTACCTCCTGGGTCCCTTTACGTCTCGCCATCTACATACTCCTGTATTGCTAAAATAGAGGAGTATGACAGCGTTTGAAAAACACACCATCTCTGGGTTGTGTCCGGACACTTACCCGGCCTAATTGTAGATTTTAGGTGGCCTAAGTTAGGATCTTTGCTGGCCGAAATGTAGATTTTGGGTGGCCTAAGTTGAGGATCTTTGGTGGCCTAAGTTCGTGATCATATGCA
>JAOZUK010000144.1 GCA_029938715.1 Bacteroidales bacterium
TTTAACAATCGAGCTATTTCTTCTTTTTTGTCCTTAAAAGGAACAGCGCTGTGACAGAAACAATGGCAGCCGCAAGGTCACAAAAAGCACAAAGGAACATCCCTATGGAGACAAAAAGCAATGAGTCAACATATGCAAAAGCACCATCCATAATTATCAAGCCCAGAAAAATCAGGACAATGGCTGTAACTAAGTTTATTTCTTTGTTGATCTTAAATTTGCGCTTTGTCAGCCTGATACCATACAATATAGCCAGTAAGATCAGCAGGCGAACACCCATGGCTACTGATGTGGCAATGGCCGCTGCCTTCGGAAGCCCTCCAGGGTAGGTTTCCTGAATGAGTTTTGGTATTACAGCAATCAGGGCTAGAACGGAAATGAGCAAAAGTACAGAGACGATCCTGAAGGTTTTCCTTTGTATTTCAAATGTATCCATGATGAATTTTATTTAAGTTCCTTTCATACAATTTATGCCAATTCAAAAAGAAAGTCAATGAAATCCGGACAAATATCAGGGAAAGTCTCCTATTCTATAATTGGATTACCGGGCCTGGGGATCCGGATCAGCCAGAGCCCTCCAAAAGTAATCAGGCCGTTAAAGAACAGAAGGGTATAGCCCAGATAGAATCCAAACAGTTTTATCATAAGGAGATTGAGCAACCAGGCCATCAGGGGCGACAGGATGGCCACCACCGGAACCCACCTGTCCTTCACCTTGTACTTGGTAAACAGGCCAAAGGAATATAGTCCCAACAGGGGACCGTAGGTATATCCGGCGATTGTAAATACCGTGTTGATCACGCTGTCATTATTCAGCACGCGAAAGATCATAATGATGGTGATCAGGATAAGCGCGAAAGCAATATTGATCCGCTTTCGGATTCTTGTTTTTTCCTTATCTGTTTTATGATCCAGAAGGAGAAAGTCGGTATAGAAAGCTGTGGTTAGTGAAGTCAGGGCGGAATCAGCAGAGGAGAAAGCGGCAGAGGCAATTCCCAGCATAAAGATAATTCCTGCCGTAGTGCCAAATTGATTCAGGGCAAGTGACGGAAATAAGTTGTCTGTATCCAGGATCTTCCCTGCCTGGTCCAACGGCAATACAATTCCGGATATCTGGACGTATGCAAATAGCAATACACCCAGGGAGAGAAAAATCAAATTGGTCACCACCAGGATAATGCTGTAGAGAAAAATATTCTTCTGGGCCTCCTTCAGGTTTCTGCAGGTAAGACTTTTCTGCATTGCGTTCTGGTCGAGTCCGTTCATGGCTATGGCAACCACAATGCCCGTGATAAATTGCTTGTAGAAGTTCTTTTCGAATTTCCAGTCCCAATTAAAAATGGTGGAATGTTCACTGTTGATTATGGTGTTCGTCATCTCTCCGAAAGAGAGGTTCATATCCCTGGAAACTATGTAAATAGTTACTCCTACGGAAAGTAACATCATAGAGGTCTGGAAGATATCGGTCCAGACAATGGTTTTAATGCCTGCCTTGTTGGTATAGGCCCATATGAGCAGGATGGTAATTACCACCGTGAGCATAAAAGGGATATGGTAATACTGAAACAGGGCCAGGTGCAATACACCCGATACAACAAATAGCCGGAGAGAGGCTCCAATGGACTGGCTTATTAGAAAAAACAGGGAGCCGGTCTTATGCGAAACCGCTCCAAAACGAGTTTCCAGGTAGGAATAGATGGAGACCAGCTTGAGCCTGTAATACAAAGGAAGAAGGATGGTCGCAATCACAAAATAACCCACCAGGTATCCCAGTACCAGCTGAAAATAATAGAAATTAGTGTTCCCAACCTCGCCGGGTACAGAAATAAAGGTAATCCCCGATAAGGAGGCGCCAATCATACCAAATGCAACCACAAACCAGGGGGATTGACGATTCCCGGTAAAGTAGGTATCTACATTTACTTTGCGGGAGGTAATGCGCGATATAAGAAACAGAACCGCAAAATAACTTACCAGTACTGCCAGTACTAATATCGGACTCATGGAGGACAAAGATACATTTGTTACCTTTATCTATCTAAGTAAATCTATACGCTTGATGAAAGATCTTAAGTTGAATATTCGCAGGGTGAGCACTAATAAGGAAATAGCAAACTGCGCTGAAATCATGGCCGTTTCAGAGCCCTGGATTACCTTAGGCATGTCCAGGGATCATGTGATACATACGTTCAACGATCCCCTGAATGAAGTATTTGCAGCCTGGGTGAAAGATGAAATAGTCGGAACCATGGTCATTCAAACAAAAGGGGCTTTTTCAGGGTACCTTAAAAGCATCGCCGTAAAATCGGGTTGGAGAGGGATAAAACTGGGAGAGAAGATGATGGAATTTATCGAAAATGAAATTTTCTCCACCTGCGCGAACCTGTTTTTATGTGTTTCGTCATTTAATCAAGAGGCACAGAAATTCTATCTGAAACTCGGTTATGAGCAGATCGGTGTATTAAAAGATTACCTGGTGGAAGGGCATGATGAAATACTCATGCGAAAAACCATCGCTCCCATCCTTGAAAGATGCTGATGAAACACACCACTATACAAATTTTTAGTCTCTACATCATATTTCTGCTCTTAACAGTCGGGAAGGTAAACTGCGCAGCCCAGGATAATTTTGCTTATTTACAGATATCTTCTTTTGATATAGATGCTACTCCCCCGGTAGGCTCAGCCCTGGCTTATGATACCATGGTAAATAGGTGGGATTTAGGTTTGCGGGCCAGGGGCGTTGTGATTCAGGGATCGGGGGAGCCAATTGTGCTATGTGCAATCGACTGGATCGGAATCGCCAACGAAAGCCAGGATGTTTTTAAAGAAACCCTGGCAAATGCTGCGCATACAGTTCCTGAAAGAGTCGTAGTACATACATTGCACCAGCATGATGCCCCCATTTGTGATTTCAGCGCTGAAAAGATGCTTATCAGCGCAGGCCTGGATCCCGGTGCCTTTGAAAGCAGTTATGCCAGGAAGCTTCTGGTAAAATTGCATAAAGCAGTAGCAAATTCACTGGATGAATCACAGCCTGTATCCCATATCAGTGTTGGAAAAGCACAGGTCTACAAGGTGGCATCAAACAGGAGGATCATGGATGAAAATGGTAAAGTGGTTATAATGCGTGGTTCCTCCTGCAGGATTCCTGAGTTACGGGCAGAACCTGAAGGCTTAGTAGATCCCATGGTTACGGTAATCGGTTTCTGGAACGGTGATATGCCGGTGGCTGTATTGAGCTTCTACGCCACACATCCGCAAAGCTACTATTTAACCAAAATAGCCAATCCGGATTTCCCCGGAGTGGCACGACTTATGCGTCAACTGGAAGTGCCTGATGCCCTGCATGTTCATTTTAACGGGGCAGGTGGTAATATTGCAGCAGGCAAATACAATGACGGTTCAAAAAAGATGCGTGGCATCCTGGCAGATCGGCTTGCCAATGGCATGAAACGAGCCTGGGAGAACAGCAAAAAGGTACCCGTTTCTCCAGAACAGGTAAACTGGGAAACCGAAGATGTGCTGCTTCCCCCTGCAAAAGAGAAACTGGATGAGATTGCGTTAAGGGTGAAAGAGGAAGGGTACAGGTACCGGACCAACCATATGGGCCAACTGGCATGGTACAAGAGGCATCAGGAAGGCAAATCCATTAAGCTGTCCTGCCTGAGTGTAGGAGAAGCCCGGGTTCTGTTTATGCCCGGAGAATTGTTTGTGGAATATCAGCTTGCCGCAAAGGCCATGCGTCCCGATTTGTTTGTATCCATGGCAGCTTATGGGGATTACGGACCATTCTATATCGGTACAGAAGAAGCTTATGACCAGGGAGGTTACGAAATCGATGCCAGTACTGTTACCGGTGAATCGGAGAATATTCTTATGGATGCCCTGCATTCGTTGTTGCATCATAAATAGCTTTAAAGAAAACCAACAAGGACTCAGAATCATGAAACAAAAAAACAGTAATTTTTCAAGGCGTAATTTCATCAAGACTACATCTGCAGCTGCAGTAGCCGGTTCGGTGATGCCGGCCTACGCATTTAATACGAAAAGCAGTACACAAACAGGTAAGCTGGCAGCATTGGGAGGTGAGCCTGTCAGGAGCAAGCAATTTCCCGGATGGCCCTACAGGGATAACCTTGTGATGGATCAGATAAAAGAGACCACCGAGAGTGGGATCTGGTGCCGTATCCAGGATATGAAAAATGGTACTGTTGCTAATTTTGAGAGGCAGTATGCGGAGATGCTGGGTGTAAAGCGTTGTGTGGCAGTCGGGTCAGGCACGCAGGCCTTGCATACTTCGGTGGAAGCACTTGGCCTGGGTCCGGGCGATGAGGTGATCACCTCCCCCTATACCGATCCGGGAACCATCTCATCGATTCTGTCGGCACGTGCCCTGCCGGTATGCGGGGACATAGACCGCTACTCCTTCCAGCTGGATCCGGACGATGTGGAACGCAGGATCACGAAGAACACGAGAGCCATCATGCCGGTGCACATGATGGGCCAGCCGGCCGATCTGGACCGGTTTGAAGAGATAGCCAGGAAGTACCAACTATATCTGATCGAAGATGCCTGCCAGGCCCATTTTGCCAGACACAGGGGTCGGGTACTGGGAAGCATTGGGGACATTGGCTGTTTCAGCCACCAAACCTCCAAGGTCTTAGCAAGTGGAGAAGGCGGGAGTATTATCAGCAACAACGAAGAGCTGATGGAACAGTGCTACACGGTACAGAACCATGGCACCTCAAAACTCGGCCGTACAGAGACCATAGGACCGAAATACCGGATGAACGAGTTTGAAGGAGCGATCCTGTTGGGACAGTTACCAACGGTGATGCAGCGTCATGCCCTGCGTAACAGGAATGCCGAATATCTGACTTCAAAGATCGTAGATATCCCGGGTATTACACAGCAGAAGCTGTATGACGGAACGGAAGAGGGTTCCTGGTACCTCTACCCGATGAACTATAACAAGGAGGAGTTCAACGGAGCAGATCGCAGCAAGTTCCTGAAGGCGATGGCAGCCGAAGGGATTCCGCTGAGCCCTTACATCGGAAATGGCCTGCATAAGGAGCCTTGGGTGGATAATATTATCGAACGAAGGGTATACCAGAAGATGTATGGCAACAGCCGGTTGAAGCAGTTCAAGGAGGAGATGTCCTGCCCTACCTGCGACCTGGTATGCGATGAAGAGATGGTGATGCTATGGGCATCGGGTCCGCTGCTTGGCTCTTTAGCTGATATGGATGATATTATCAATGCTATGATCAAGGTGTACGAGAACCGGGATCAGTTGCTTAAAGTATGATGATTATAATTGCGTTTCCAGTAATTTTTGATACCTGAAAAGCATCACAGTAAAACCGGGTTGGAGAGGCAAGAAACTGGGGCAAGAGATGATGGCCTTTATGAGTGGCTTTAGATCTTTTTCCCCAGGGCAGCTTTTCCCATAATCTTAAGGGCTCCGAATACTCCGTAACGTTCCATCGTCATCTTGTTGTACAAGTCATCCCTGTCCTTGGGAGGAATAGTCACCTTTTCTTTTTTCATCAATGTGATGGCTTCACTGGTGCAGACGTTCAGGCAGTTGCCACAGCCAATGCAATGGCTTCGCAGGACTTCTGTGTGATTGTTGACAGAAACAAGGGCCTCCATCTGACATATCTCCATGCATTCCCCGCAGGCAACGCACTTCTCAGGATCAATCTGGACATAGAAGTTGGAATGTACAAATTCGGCAGGGTGTGGATATCTCTTTGCCGCAGTGAGAACCTGGCAACAGCAACCACAACAACAGCAAATAAACTCCGGGCTCTTTGCATTTGCAGGTTGCAGGACCAGGCCTAAGCCTTCAGCCCGGGTAATCAAATCCTTCATTTCATCCCTGCTTATCTCCCGTGCAACTCCCATTTCCATCATGTATGTCGCTGAAAATCCCAATGTAAAACAGGTTTCCAGGATATCGGAATGCTTGCAGGGCTTCCCAACCTTCTGCTTGGTTTGCCGGCATATACAATTCATGACCCCGAAAGGTCCCGGAGAATTTTCAATGATGGCGCGCGCATTATCATAACTCCCGATGAGGAATTCCGGCTTGATATCCACATTCACCGGAATGGTGCGCATTTGCTTGATCTTCACATCGATAATTGCTTCTGCAAAACCTTCATCTTCGTATTGAAAATAATCTTCTGCCAGCTCTTTGGTCATGCGATCCACCTGGAGCTCATACATACCCACTGCAAGGGGAGCTTTCTGATACAGGCGGCCTTTTTTCTGATCTGGTTTAGAATAAATGAGGCCTTTATCTATAAGGCCATCCAGTTTTGTCCGTAGCGTCTCCTTTGTGACTTCTCCTTCTTTGAAGCGGCCAAGAATCCTGTCAATGCTCTCAGGAACGGCACTTAGCTTCAAAGCGATGCTTGCTTCAGTCTCGTCAAACAAATTTTTGAGGAGGCTGATTTCAACGCCTGATTCAGTCTCCGGAAAGGGGACCGGCATCTGATCCAGGTGGCGCTGAAGTTGTCTGTAAATATCTGGTTCCATGGGAAGTAAGTTACGACAATAGACAAGCAATGTCAACTTCTTTTAATCATTTCCGCAATGTTGTAACTTACCGGGATGAAAACATCTCTTTCCAGATCACAACACCTCCGCATTTTCATAATTCTCCTTGCTTTACCCTTCCTTTCAGGAACCCAGGCACTGGGGCAGGTAACTGAAACCCCGGCTGAAGCCAACTTTACCATCCGGGAGGAGATGATCCCCATGCGCGACGGGATTCGGCTCTATACCCTGATCCTTTCACCAAAGGATACGGCCATACCCTTGCCCGTGCTCCTGCTGCGGACTCCCTACAATGCGGAACGGGCCGCCGGGGATCGATCCGACCCCAGTCTTGAAGCCGTACTCGGGACCCGGTTCATGGGTCCGGATTACATCTATGTGTTCCAGGACATCCGGGGACGGTTCCGCTCAGAAGGCGATTACTTTATGTACCGGGCTCCGAGAGGGCCTTTCAACCAGACGAATACCGATGAGACCACCGATGCCTGGGACGGCATCGACTGGTTGGTAAAAAAGCTCTCCACCAATGGCCGGGTGGGGATCTGGGGTACCTCCTACCCCGGCTGGCTCACCCTGGCCGCCATGCGTGACCCGCACCCGGCCCTGGCGGCTGCCGTTCCCTTCAACCCGGTGGTGGATGCCTGGAAAGCGGACGACTGGTTCCACTGGGGGGCCTTCCGGGGAGCCTATGCATTCGATTTCATCTATGACATGGAAACCCGGACAGACACTTCCAGTAAATTTCCTTACGACCAGAACGAGCTCTATAGCTGGCTACTTCCCCGGGGAGCTCTGGGAACAAGCCTGGGTGCCCATCTGGATGAGCGACATGAGATGTGGGAGTGGCTGATGAAATTCCCGGCTTACGGGCCCTACTGGAAAGAAGTGGCGGCCGACCAGTGGTTCGAATCCCCTGAGCGACTCGTACCGGCGCTGCATGTGCACGGTTTCTGGGACCAGGAAGATATTTACGGTTCGCCCGCGGCCTATGCGGCCCTGGAAAGGCTCGATACCAACAACGATATAAACTACTTCTCGGCCGGGCCCTGGTACCACGGACAGCATTTCGAAGATGGCACTGTGCTGGGACAGCTGCAGTTCGGGGAGAACACCGCGATGCATTTCCGGGAAGAAGTCCTGGCCCCCTTCCTGCGCCATTTCCTCCATGAAGGCGAATCGGAACTACCTGCCCCGGTCACCGTTTTCGAAACAGGAACGAACCATTGGCTCACCTTCGAGAGCTGGCCACCCCCTGTTGAGGAGATGCAGTTCTACCTGCAGACTGACGGGAAACTGAGTTTTACTCCACCGGATGAGGAGGATACATTTACCGCTTACCTCTCTGATCCTAAGCACCCGGTCCCCTTTAAACCGAGACCTATCTGGAATTTCGATTACACCAATCCCCCTGCCATAAAGGCCTGGCAGCGATGGCTGGTGGAGGACCAGCGCTTCGTGGACGGTCGGCCAGACGTGGTCACCTGGGTGAGCGAACCGCTGACCGAAGCACTGACGGTACGCGGACCTGTCATGGCACGGCTCTTTGCCGAGACCACAGGAAGCGATGCGGACTGGGTGGTGAAGCTCATCGATGTCTATGCTGGTGTGGAAGAGGATTTCGTGATGTCGGGGTTCCAGCTGATGATCAGCGGGGATATCCTGCGGGGACGTTACCGGGAGAATTTCGAGCAAGCAGCACCCATCACACCTGACACCCCATTGGAATACCGGATTCCCCTTCCCCAGGTGAACCATACCTTTTTGCCCGGTCACCGGATTATGGTACAGGTCCAGAGCACCTGGTTCCCGCTCTACGACCTGAACCCGCAAACCTTTGTGCCTTCCATCATGACGGCCCCGGATTCTACCTACAAAGCGCAGCGGCACCGCATCCACCACAGCGCAAGCTACCCGACGGCGATCATGGTGTACAGGGATAGCAATGAATAAATTGAATTATACAAATTCAGGTAGTGTCAGTTATCCAGAACACCATCCTGATCAATCCCTTCCTTAACGGTCAGCGTGGTTGAAACATTCAGACTGTATTTATATTCATCCTTCCACAGTTGATCTTCATGATCCCTCACCCGTACGGTGATATGATCCTTCTCAAAAATCAGAAAGCTGCTGCCCTTGTTGTTCGCAGTACCCCCAACACTTATATGTAGCAGGTTACCTTCCATAAAGTATCCACCCCGGCCAAAATCATCTTTTGTCCCATATGTATAGTGGAGGTGCCCATGTGCAAAGATCCTCACGTTGTGAAAAAGCCGGAACATCTCCCGCAATTCCAGAGATTCATTCATATACATGGACCCGGGTGCAACGAGATGATCCCTCTCCTCACTGTGGTATGTGGTTTCGAAGATGGGCGGATGGGAAAATATAATGGTAGTGGAGAGGGTATCGGATTTTAACTCCTCTCTAAGCCATTCCGTTTGTTTGTATCCCAGATGACAAATGTGGTTGAATTTGCCTGTAAATTGAACTGTACTCAGAAATATGAACCTGATTCCCCTCCTGTACAATGAGTAATACAGGGGTAGTCCGGTTGCTTCTTTGTATGCTTCCAGCCCGGCACCCACATCCCCGTTGCCGGCAAGGCTATACAGGGGCTTATCTGTTTTATCCAATACAGCCTCTTTGTAGTCCTTGTAAAAATGAGCGCTGTTCTGAGCCAGATCCCCCAGTACCGCAATAAAATCATGATCAAGATCTGAAAGGTCATTCATGGCAAGTTCAACATAGCGTGGTGTTTCAGGAACCATTACTAATTGGGGGTCGGCCAGCAGGCAAACCATCAGCTGATCCGGTTTTTGATCTTGAGCCCATAATAAAGGGGCAAGCAGACCAATAAGTGACAGAGAGAAGAACAGCTTTTTTGGGCTCATGGCGTATGAACTGGTTTCTGTTTCTAAAGATATTTAAACTTAGAAAATTAATTAATACTTATCAATTATTCATTAAGCGCTGTATTGGATGACCGGGTAATTCCTACAAAAGCGAGGTATGATTCGGGACTGATCACCTTGAAAGTTGAGTCCGGGTAGGCGTTCTTCCAGGCTTTGGGGGCAGCCTTTGACTGGTGTTTCCATTTCATTTCAAAGGCTGAAAGCGATTCCCCTCGCTCCTCCACCAGGTCTATCTCCTGCTGATCGTACGTTCTCCAGAAATAAACCCTGCTAAGCTGACGACTTGTATTCAGGTACTTTAAGCGTTCAGAGATGATATAATTTTCCCATAAACGTCCGATATCTCTTCGTAGTGACAAATCGTCCAGGTTGTTTAAAACGATATTCATGATCCCATTATCATAAAAGTACCAGCGGGAACTCTTCGTGATCTCTTTTCGCAGATTCCGGCTAAAACCTTCCAGCTTGTATAATACATAAGCTTTGGATAGCAGATCCAGGTACTTTTCAACGGTGTTCTTGCTCATGGATAGCTGCTTTCCCAGCTCGAGATAAGAAACCTCTGAGCCAACCTGCATGGCAATAAGCCGCAACAGGTCGATCACCTTAGCTGCATTTCTTAATTGCTCAAACCTGAGCACATCCTTTAGTAAATAGGAATCCTTTAGTTCCCTCAGGTATTCCATCTTTGATGCATTCGACTGATCGAGGTAAACTTCCGGATAGTTTCCAAAAACCATTCGTCGGCGAAGCAGATCAATTCGTTTTTGCGGAGCGTCTGTTTCCCATAGTTCGGCTTCGGAAAAAGGAAGCAACTCGAAAGTGATCTTCCGTCCTGTTAATGGCTCCCCGGTATGCTGAATAAGATCAAAACTTGAAGATCCACTCAGGATTACCTGCTTATCTGGCAACTCATCATGAATCAGTTTCGCGATGTATCCAATACCAGGAACATGCTGCGCCTCATCAATCACCAGCAGATCAACATCGGACAAGATTGAACGATAATTTTCAGCGGTGCGTCGCTCAAAAAGCTCGGAGGTGGAATGATCCTCACCATTTAAAAACATATGGTTTTTACCAGACTGCTCCACGATGGTCTTGAGCAAGGTGGTTTTTCCCACCCTGCGTGGACCGGTGATGACAATCACTTTACCAGCAAAGAACAACTCTTTAATCCGCACTTCATGTGAACGGGTGATATAAGGAATATCATGCATCTTGTTCTTTTAAAACGTTAATTCGGTCATTATATTGACCCAATTTACGTAAATTTAGTCAATTCGCGAACAA
>JAOZUK010000035.1:0-18957 GCA_029938715.1 Bacteroidales bacterium
CCCTGGAGGAGGCTCTGGAATATGTGGGTAGGGACGAGTATGTGGAGGTTACTCCTAAATCGATCCGTCTCAGAAAGATCCTGCTGAACGAATTTGAAAGAAAGCGGGAGAAGAAAGACTAGGACATTCGTTAACAAAACATAGTGTTTGCGCGTTTATTATTTATTACGTTGATAAGCGGGCAAGCATGATGAGGTGGAGATTTCAGCGAATTGATATGAGAATTACCCGTTGGATGGCTTCCAACGGAATCCGAATCCTTCGGATCAGTATGGGGATTATCTTCTTCTGGTTTGGAATGCTCAAATTCTTCGAAGGATTAAGTCCGGCCGAATCCCTGGCCACCCGTACCATTGATATGCTTTCATTTGGACTCATCGGTCCGGAGCTGGTTCGATATGGCCTGGCTACCTGGGAGGTGCTGATTGGAATTGGACTTTTGTTCAAATGGCGGCTCAGAGAAATTCTTCTCCTTATGTTTCTTCAGATGCTGGGAACTCTTACTCCCATTGTATTGCTTCCCGGGGAGGTTTTTACGGTATTTCCTTATGGACTCACCCTGGAGGGACAGTACATCATTAAAAACCTGGTGATTATTGCAGCGGGTATGGTTATTGGGTCCACGGTTCGGGGAGGGAAGATTATTTCAGAGAAGCTGATCTAAACAAAAATCCCGGGCTTTCGACCCGGGATTCTCTGACAGACCTTTCACCCTGCTCCTATCCTCATCTATCTGTCTGAAATATTTGAAAGTTGCCTAGATCGCCTCCTCTTTCGACAGCAAGTCGAAATAATCCCTCACACTCTATTCTAAGCTTATGTCTTTCTAATATTGGTTATATAGATGACTATACTTGGACTTAAATGTTTGAGCACTATACGCTAATTTTCTGTTAATTTTTCTAGAAAAGGTTAACTGGGGGTTTGAGATATCTGACCGTTTTCCTGTTTATTCTGTTTGCATACTCCTGTAACCAGGCTGCCACTGCCACAATCAGGTCAAAGTAGTTCATCAGAAAACCTTTGAGTACACAGCCTTTCGGGATAAAACCTGCATGGTAATACTCCGGGCGATCATAAACAAAATGAAAGCAAACCAGAGGCCATGGTTCCCCATAAATTTGCTGGCCAGGAAGTAGGCCGGAAAAAAGACAAGCAGGGAGGATATCAACATGGCATTGCGCATCTGCTTTCCAGCAGTTGCACCAATATAGATGCCATCCCAGAGAAAGGCAGTATAGGAGACCATGGGAATAATAATTACCCAGAAAAAGTAAGGCTTGGCGTTGGCTATTACCTCAGGATTGTTGGTCAGGGCCCTGAAGATCAGGTTGCCTCCCAGCAGATATACCAGGGTAAAAAAGAGGCTGATTCCGGTTCCCCAGATAAATAGCAACTTGATTGTTTTTGAAAGGGAAGACCTGTCCTTTGCACCGATGAATTTGCCGGTCAGTGCTTCTGATGCATGTGCAAAACCATCGATCAGGAAGGAGAAGAACATAAAGAATTGCATCAGTATGGAGTTTACCGCCAGTATGGTTTCCTGCCCCTCAGACATCAAGTCTGAGCTGGCCGAACGAGCTGTAAAGATTGAGAAAACAACGACCAGGCACATGGTGCGGATAAATATATCCTTATTCACCATCAGAAAGACCTTAAGCTGTCTCCACTGTGTGGTCGCCCTGAAGGACCAGTAGGAAAAAAGATGACTAAAATGCCTTCTGAAGTAGTAGAGTGCGATGATCAAACCGCAATACTGAGCGATAACAGTTCCATAGGCCACCCCATCAGATCCCATTCCAAATTTCATTACAAACAGGTAATTAAAGATCACATTGATCACATTTGTAAGAACCAGAATGATCATGGGCAGACGGGCATTTTGCATTCCCAGGAAAAAACCAAGCAGTGCAAACTGACCCAGTGCTGCCGGAGCGGCCCATACCCTGATCCTGAAATAGGTCATGGCCAGCTCCTCGACCCTGGTTTCTCCTTTCAGCACTGCAAAGCTTAGAATTTCAATGGGCTTTTGAAGTACAAGCAAAAGGAGACTCATTACAATGGCAATAAAGAAAGCCCTAGAGAATACCAATATAGTCTCGGGATGGTCATTTCGGCCCCAGGCCTGAGCTGTAAAGCCGCTGGTGCCCATGCGAAGGAATCCAAGGCCCCAGTAAATGAAATTGAAGATCAGCGATCCAAGTGCAATGGCTCCGATGTAGGCATCCGACTCCAGGTGACCCATCAATGCCATATCCACAATCCCCAGCATGGGAATGGAGATGTTGCTGATGATGTTAGGTACAGCCAGTTTTAAGATCTGTTTGTTCACTTTTGGAGATTATGGAATGAAGGTAGTGCTGATATTCTTTGATATCATGATCCAATGGTCTATTTTTAACTTAACCAAAACTACTACATCATGTCGATAAAAAGAATATGGCACGGCTGGACCACTCCCAAAAACGCAAACCTCTATCAGGATCTGTTGCATCATGAGGTATTTCCCGGCATTGAATCCAAAGAGATTGATGGTTATAGGAGTGTAGAGTTGTTAAGGCTGGACCATAAGGAAGAGGTTGAGTTTGTGACCATCATGACTTTTGATTCCATTGAGAGTGTGATTGATTTCCAGGGGAAGGAGTACCAGAAAAGCCATGTACCCGCATCGGCGCAAAAATTATTAACGCGGTGGGACAAAACTTCGGCCCATTTCACCTCCATTGAGAAAAGGAATTACAGACCATGATGAATCGAATTCTTGTCCCTTTTGCGTTTACTCTCTTCTTATCCTTTACTATATCATGCAACCGCTCTGCTGATGAACCCCCAAATATCCTCCTGATTATGGTGGATGACCTGGGGTTTTCAGATTTTGGATGCTACGGGAGTGAAATAAAAACTCCTAACATTGATGAGCTGGCTCAATCCGGATTGAGGTTTACGCAGTTTTACAATACAGCCAAATGTCATTCCTCGAGGGTATCTCTGCTCAGCGGTCTTTATTGTACCCAGGCCGGAGACGAAAGCCTGAGTCGTGCAACCACCATTGCCAAGGTGGTCGCAGAGGCCGGCTATTTTACAACTATGGCGGGGAAATGGCATTTACACCAGGAACCCACCGATTTCGGATTCCAGAGGTACTGGGGTCATCTTTCGGGAGCCACCGATTTTTTTCATGGAGATAGCACTTTCAGACTAAATGGAGAACCATGGGATGGATTTGATGATGGGTTCTATACCACCGATGCCAATGTGGATTACTCTATAAAGTTTCTGGATGAAGCGCTGGAGAGTGGAAAACCCTTTTTCCATTACATTGCTTTTAATGCACCCCACTATCCCCTTCAGGCCCCCTTGAAGGATATTGAGAACTACCTGGGAACTTACTCAAAAGGTTGGGATCAGATCCGGGAGGCCCGGTTTAATAAGCAACAACAACTGGGGATTTTTCCTGAAAGCATGGATCTGCCTCCGATTCCCGAACATATGCAAGAGTGGTCTTCTCTTACTCCTGATCAACAAGAATTTGAAAGCTTCCGCATGAGTGTTTATGCGGCTATGGTGGATCGGGTCGATCAGAACATAGGACGCCTGCTTATTTACCTGGAAGAGAAGGGAGTAAAAGATGAAACACTGATTATGATTTGTTCTGACAATGGAGGATGCCCTTTCGAGCGCAGCCGAAACCTTGATATTCCACCCTGGGAAGGTGGTTCATTCCTTCTCTATGATGCAAGTTGGGCTACAGTGAGCAATACCCCGCTTCGTCATTACAAGCAGACCCAACATGAAGGGGGAATCTCCTCTCCACTGATTGTAAGCTGGCCCGGTAAGATTAAGAAACCGGGTAGCCTGGAACACAGTGCGGGTCATCTCATCGATATCATGGCCACCTGTCTGGATGTGTCCGGAGGGGTATACCCCCAGAGGGATGGAGTTGAGCCCCTGCAGGGCAAATCACTGGTTCCTCTCTTTGAGGGGAGAGAGAGGGAAGGCCATGATCAACTCTATTTTAGATTTGGAAGCTGCCGGGCCATCCGCCAGGGCGATTGGAAAGTGGTTAGTTTTTATGGGGCCAACTGGGAGCTTTATAATATTGTGAACGACCGGGTGGAGCAGATTGATCTGGCTGAAGAGTATCCCGAAAAGGTGGAGGAGCTTTCGGCCCTGTGGCACAAAATGGCAGAGCAGACCGATCTGTTGCCTGAAAAGGCCAGGCTTCCTGTTAAAGAGCTGCCAGCTTCCAATACAAACCGGGAGTGGCACAGGCCAGAACTGGTGGAGGACTGGGTTTCACCTCTGGAACCCTGACGCAACAGCAATTTTCATGATTCTGCCCAAATGATTAGGTGAAACCAGCAAATCTTATCTATATTACTCCTCAATCTGAACTGGGTCTAAAATGAGATTTATCTACCTCCTTCAAAGGAGATATTTCCAGAGAATTGTATTGTTAACCCTTGGTATGTCATTATTTACCATGAGTGGATTGGCCCAGGGATTGGGAGGAGGAGACGACGGCCGGATCGATGGGAAAACCAAGTTTATACCCTTGCCCTATATCGGTTACGACCGTTCTATGGGTTTTGCCGTAGGCGCAGTACCCATGTTGATGTTCAACCCCACCGAGAAGGATACCATCTCACCCTCATCCATTATTGGGGGAGTGGCTAGCTATGCCACCAGCAAAACCTGGTTTCTGATGGGATTTGGAATGTTCTATCTTAAGGAGGACAGATGGCGGATCACAGCTGCCGGGGGACTGGGTACAGTGCATTTTCAATTCTACCTGGATAATCCCATTGAAGGATGGATCCCTTACCAGAGTGAGGCAAATTTCGCCATGGTGAAGGTGGAACGGAGAATCTATGACAAGCTTTATGGAGGCCTTACCTATATGTATGCCGATGTGATCACCTCCACCGAAAAACTGCCCATTATCGACACCATGACCCTACATGGAATCGGACTGAATCTCTCCCTTGATCAAAGGAGTAATCCGTACTATCCTCGATCGGGTTACTATACTACCTTGAAATACAATGATTTTCCCGAATGGATTGGAAATGAAGTGGCCTCGAAAAAAATTATGTTTAATTATAACCACTATTTCTCAGTGAGGACAAAAAAGGATGTGGTGGCTGCCCGGTTCTATACGGGGCTTGGATTGGGTGATCTGAGCTTTAATCAGCAGTTTATTGTTAATTCGCCCAATATCAGGGGATACACCCAGGGAGGATACCGTGGGAACCAGTTGTTTTCACTTCAGGGTGAATACCGATGGAATTTCCATAAACGGTGGGGAGCAGTAGGATTTGCAGGTGTGGCCTCCGTTTTTAATGCCATCAATGAATCCGCCAATGGAAAGTTACTTCCCGGAATAGGCACCGGGATTCGTTTCAAGGCTTTTGAAGACACCAATTTTAATGTTGGAATCGATGTGGCCGCCGGAATCGATGACTGGGGTATCTATTTCCAGATTGGAGAAGCATTTTAACGTAACTTACATACTAAAACCATAATTATGAAAACAAGAAATCTGATTGCCCTATTGCTTACAGGAATGTTGTTTTATTCTAATGTTCAGATTTTTGCTCAGGAGGAGGCAGCTACGCCATTCCTGGGAATGTGGGCACTGACCCTCGATTATGAAGATAACAATGCTGGCTGGCTTGAAGTCACACAAAAAGATGGTTACCTCTATTCAGAACTGCTCTGGCGATGGGGCTCTGTAACCCCTGTGGATTACACCATGATACTTGCGGGTGAGTTGACTCTGGTAAATGGCCGTGATGCGGTCAGGGAGAGAGATGATGCAGGCGATCCGGTGATCACCCAGCACCCCATCTTCTGGTATGATGTAAGTATGGATGGAGAGGATCAGATCAAAGGGTCGGGAAATTTCCCAAATAAGGATGGCATTGAAGCCGAAAGTGTAAGCTTTACAGGGAAACGGATCCCTCCTATTGGAGAAGCTCCAAAAATGAGAAAAATTAAATATGGAGAACCCATAGATCTGTTTAATGGAGAGGATTTGACCGGTTGGGAAATCATTGGTGCAAACAATGCCAATGGCTGGAAAGTGGAGGATGGAGTATTGATCAATGATCCGGTACAGAAGTCGGGCGAGAAGCACATCAGTTATGGGAACTTGCGTACCACTGATACCTTTGGGGATTTTAACCTGAAGGTTGAGGTTAACATCCCTGCAGGAAGCAATGGGGGGATCTATCTGCGTGGAAATTATGAAGTACAGGTGGTGGATAGTTATGGCAAGGAGCTGGATTCCCACAATATGGGCGGCCTCTACAGTCGGATTACACCTCTGGTTGCAGCAGAGAACCCTGCAGGTGAATGGCAGGAGATGGATATTACACTCTATAAAAGGCACCTTACGGTTTTACTGAATGGCAAAACCCTTATTGATAATCAACCTGTAAAAGGGGTTACCGGGGGCGCCCTTACATCAGATGATTTTTCACCCGGCCCAATTTATCTGCAGGGAGATCACGGGGAAATACGTTACAAGAAATTAGTCTTGACACCCATCCTTAAGTAAGTACCTTCCCATGAGTATTCAGAGACTGATCAGTCTTCCCTCCGGAATGAAAAACTACTTTCATGAGCTGGAGAACCGTGATCCCTTGCAGTGGTTTTGTGATTCGGATCCCGGAGGTACCAAGGTGGGTTCGGGAGGAGGAACCTCATGGATCCTCTACATGGCATACCAGGCATCGGGGCATGGGGGTACTTTCAGGGAGTGGCTGAGTACCAGGAAACGCATGGTGATCCATTCCGGCGGTCAGAGCCGAAGGTTACCTGCCTATTCGCCCTATGGCAAGTCATTGCTTCCTATGCCTGTATTTCGCTGGTCTAAGGGTCAGCACCTGGATCAACGGTTGCTCGACTTCCAGGCCTCCTATTATGAAAAGTTGCTGGAGCGTGCTCCGGCAGATTATGTAACTCTCATAGGCAGCGGGGATGTGATGTTCATCTCTTCCGATCGGTTTAATAACCTTCCACAGGCAGATGTACTTGTTTTCGGACTTTGGGTGGATGATGCTATTGCTTCGCGACACGGAGTATTTTTCAGTCGAAGAGAGTCACAGGATGAACTGGCATTTGTCCGGCAGAAGCCTTCTCAGGATGAGCTGAGAGAACTCTCCCAGGACTTTTTCTACCTGATGGATTCGGGTGTGGTGTTGATGAATGCTAAAGCCACCATGAAACTAATGGAAAAGTCGGGTTGGGTCGAAGATCAGGAAAGCTACCCTGATGGCACCCCCTGTTTTTACGATCTTTACAGCGATATGCTTACTGCATTTGGTACAGAATCTGAATCTACCGATCCATTGCTGGCCGATCTGAATGTAAAACTGATTCCCCTGCGAGATGGAGAATTTTACCATTTTGGAAGCAATTCCGACCTCATCGACTCCACACTGAGTCTACAGAACAGGATAACCGATCAACGGTTGAAATATACCAGGGAGTCGGACCATCATCCCTCTATCTTTCAGCAAAACGCATTGGTCCAGCTTAAATTCAAACCTGATAACCATCACATCTGGATTGAAAACAGTTATATCTCCAAAACATGGAAGTTGAGTCACCACCACATTCTTACAGGAATCCCTGTGAATGAATGGGACCTCCAAGTTCCTGAAAACATCTGCCTCGATATAGTTCCCCTTGGAAATGAGGAGTACTGCATACGAAGTTATGGATTTAACGATGGATTCTCAGAAACCCTTGAGAATGATGTATGCTGGATGGAACAACCCCTGAGGCAATGGCTGGATGACAGGTCAATTATTCCGGGCGAGGCTGGATTTACCCCCAACTGTTCCATTTATGAATTGCCACTCTTCCCGGTAACAGGGTTGGAGGGAATCCGGGAGATCCTCTCCACATTGTTGGACAGCAGCAGTAGCGTTTCTCCATGGCTACTTACCAGGAGAATCTCAGCCAGGGAGCTTTCCGAACAGGCCCATCCACCGGCGGCTTATGAGCAACGGAATGAACTTAAAACAATTTCATTGCCTATACTTGCAGAAAACCACCATAAAAGTATCTTTTATTATCTGGACCTGGAACAAACAGCCAATGATTACAGAAGCTCGGGGTTGAGTCTCCCGGCTGAATTATCTGAGGGTGAACCAGTCATTAAACGGATCAACGACAACATGTTCCGGGCCAGGGTTACAGGAAATCATGTCCATGCCTCCATTTTTGAAGAACAGGCTTTTGGTATTCTCAGAGAAGAGATGATTGAAACTCTGAGGTCAGAACCTGTTTTACCTGTGAGAAACCTGCTGGATGATCAGATCCTATGGGGAAGAAGCCCTGTCCGGCTGGATCTTGCCGGAGGATGGACAGATACACCACCATACTGCATCATGGAGGGAGGAAAGGTTGTAAACCTCTCTGTGGAGCTGAATGGACAACTTCCTCTCCAGGTATTTGCAAGACCTCTGGAGGAGTATAAAATTGTTTTGCGGTCCATCGATCTGGGGCATAAAACCGAAATCACCAGTTTTGAGGAGTTGACAGGGTATGACACGGTAGGGGACGGATTTTCCATTCCAAAGGCGGCACTGGTCCTGGCAGGATTTGGACCTATGTTTTCGAAAAAGAGCTATCCGGATTTGGCGGTCCAGCTTAAAGACTTTGGCTGTGGCATAGAGATGTCGTTGCTGGCTGCAATCCCAAAAGGATCGGGATTGGGAACCAGCTCCAACCTTGCAGCTACTGTACTTGGTACCCTGAGCGATTTTTGTCGTTTAAACTGGGATAAACACGATGTGGCCTACAGAACACTTATTCTTGAGCAGATGCTTACTTCAGGAGGAGGCTGGCAGGATCAGTATGGTGGAATATTTGAGGGAGTGAAATTGCTTGAGACCGGGTCTGGAATACGTCAGAAGCCGGCCATCAAATGGCTTCCCGATCAGCTCTTCACCAACCCGGCCACCCGGGATATGATGTTGCTCTATTATACAGGAGTAACCCGTGTGGCACATGACATCCTGGGTGAAATCGTAAAGCGGATGTTCCTCAATGCCTCGGGTCACCTGGAAATCTTCAGTGAGATGAAAGCTCATGCCAGGGAGACCTTTGATGCCATCCTGAGCAATGATTATGAAGGGCTGGCCGGGAAAGTAGCCATTAGCTGGGACCTGAACCAGCGGCTGGATAAGGGGACCAATCCCCAGGTGATCCAGGAAATTACTGGCTGTGTGGATGATCTTCTGCTGGGTTATAAGCTTCTGGGAGCAGGCGGAGGAGGCTACCTGATCATGTTTGCTAAATCCCCTGAAGCAGCAGGAAAGGTAAAGAAGCAGCTGGAGTCTGAACCTCCCAATGCAAGGGCCAGGTTCGTCGATTTTACAGTTTCTAAAACAGGTTTCCAGGTTTCCAGGTCCTAGCTGGAGCCAGCTGCACTTACTGGATCACAAGCTTTTTCGAATCCGAGTGCCACTGCCCGCTTTGAATGGTGTAAAGATAGGTGCCTGGATTGATCTGCCCGGTGGGAAGGAGCAGATTTCCATCTGAACTGGTTACCGGGTAACTCAGAATCTTCTGGCCATTTAAATTATAGAGCATAAGCTGTGCCGAAGAGATGCCTTCGGGAAGCTCAATGGGGATATGTACCTGGTGGTTGGCCGGATTTGGATAAGGAAGAGAGGATATAGAAGCGGTGGCAGCAAATTCGGCCGATTTAGTGCCAGATTGGGGAAGTCCATAGATATGGGTATAGGTTCTGTAGGGAATTACCGAATAATTATACTCATAGACCAGGTATTTCTTCCCGTGCCCGTTGGTCTCGTGGACCACGGTATGTCCCGCACCCGGAAATGTTTCCAGTACGGATCCATTCTCATTGATCAGTTTGGTTTCGTAGGTGAAATAGTAGGAGCTGGTAGTGGGTACATATTTTGAATAGATATAGGCCAGCTCCACCAGGTTGTCCGAATTGAACAGATTTTCGGAAATATACTGTACATCGAAAAGGTAATACCCCTCAGGTACAGGAAGTGCAATGGTTTTGTAGAGTGTCAGGTCCATGTTATAAATGTGACACTCCTTGTTGATCACATCCATGGCATAATAGACCTCCCCTTTGCTCTCAAGGTAGGTGATTGAGGCCGATTCGGTGAGGGTTTTTTCAAAGTCCAGTTGCGAGTAAAGCATCCCACATCCGGTCAATAACAGGATAGTGATAGAAATGATTTTCATGGGTTTGGGTGTTTGGGGTTTTTATAAAACTGCTTTTATCAGGGATTGGGTGTATCCAGTAATTCCAGTCCTTCCATGGCCGAAGTTCCAGTGGGGGTATGCAACAGTGCTTTTTGAAAGAGCACCTTTGCTTCACGAAAATTATTGAGTTTGAAATAGGACCAGGCTAGCATGGAGAGGGCGTCGTAATCGAATGGGTACAGGTTGACTACTTTTTCAAAGTACTTTTTCGCTTCCTGATAATCCTCTTTTCCATAGAAAATCAGACCAAGTCGGTGCATGGCAATGGAGTTATTGGGACTTATTTCAAGGATCTTTTCGTACTGTTTCATCACCATGGACCAGTTGCCCATGGCTGCTCCGGGGTAGACCACCCCGAATCGTGGCTCTAAGGCATAGGGCATCAGTGAGATGGCTTTGTTGTAGTAAGCGATAGATTCGGTGAAACTTCCCGACTGGTAGCTTAACCAGCCCAGCCGCAGGTTGATCTCATATGATTTATCATCATAAACCTCTTTCAAACTGTTGATGGCTCCGGTGGTCTCCCCGGTGGCTTCCTTTATGTAGCTTTGCTGAAAGGCATCCCGGGTCTCTTTGAAATCCTGGGCTGTGACAGCCAGAGCAGGGATCCACAAACACAACAACAGTATGTTCACTCTCTTTTTTAAAATTTCCATGATATTCCTCCGTAAATAGAAAATGCGTTGTATGAAATGGTATTTGTTAACTCTGTAATGATGGGATCGAAAGCATAAAATTCGCTTGAGTTGGCGGTCCATATTCCACCCATATAGAAGCTGGATCCCTTTTCAGTGAATGGGATGATCACTGAACATTTAATTTTCTTATGAATCACCTCAGAAAAACTGTTGAAAACGATCATTCCATTGGTTTCCAGGTAATTGGTCATGTCGCCCAGGGTTGCATTCAGATCTATCCAAACCTTATTGGCGATGGCGAAACCAAAAAGGACCTCCGGAATGAGCCTCACCATGCCCTCCCTGCCATCACTGAATTCATACTGGCCATTGAGGAATCCTCCCACATAGAGGTTGAGATTGCCCTTTGGAAACCAGTTGAGTCCAAATCTGCCCTGGAGCTGGTTGGCCAGGTTTAACTGACTGTACCAAGCCCCCAGATGAAGGTCAACTGGCCCAAGTCCTTTTTGAAATCCTAATCCTGTGGCAAAATCGGTCTCTTTTACATAAACTACAGTCTCCTGTGAAGACCCTCCCTGGTATCCGGAACTTGCCTCCACGGGTACCTGGTAGCGTATCCCCAGCAGGTGGAACATGGGAGAGAATGTACTCCCCGATGAGGTGGTGATTCGTGGAGAGATATAGTACTGATTCTGAATGACCTGCTGTTCGCCCATATAATAGCCTCCCGTCCCATTCGAATAGACATTCTGATTAAGCTTTGAAAGGCGGGTATAGGTATGTTGCAGGGTTACTCCGGGAGCCAGCATGTTGACCAGTGAAAGGGAGGTATTGGAGTAGTGCCGGGTGAGGGATTGTGCCCCGGTCTGTCCCGGTTGGAGTACGTCTCCCAGATACTCATAGAGAGGTTCATCTGTCCCACGATGATAGAGGTATTCTGCTGTGATCCGGTCAAAGAACTCTCCCTTCTGCGGGGGTAGCTTTTGTGCCATTGCTCCTTTGAACTCCTCCCTTACCAGAGCGGCCTGGGCATGTTGCCCCAAAAAGAGTCTGGAATAGTAGAGGTACTCGAGCGCCACCTGGTCTCCCTGGTTAAATTCCAGCGCTTTGGTAAAATGGCTGACTGCTTTTCGGTAGTTTTTAGTGTTATAATGGGCAATCCCCAATCTCATTCTCAAGTAATAGTAGTCCACTTTAGCCACAACCTCCTCCTTATCAAGGAGAATGAGGCTGTCCCACTTCTGCTCGGTATAGAACCTGTAGGTCTCGTTATTGATCCTGTTAAAATCTGCCGGCTCCTGGGCAAATGACCCGGAAAGCAGGAAGAGAGAGCACCCTATGGCAACGATCAGTCTGTACATATGGCTTCCAATTGGAGGTTCTTCGAACTTACCACCATTCGATGGATTCCCTTCTCATGAAGGTGGAGGGTGAAGTCAAACTTCTGTAGTGTCTTTCCTGCCAGGCTGTTTCGTGCCGAAGAAATAAGTTTTATTTCAGAGGGTGCCATGTCGTTATCGATCCAATCATAGGAACATTGGTACTCAGAGTGCAGGAATTTCCAGAAAGGGGCGACCACATCCTGAAGACCCAGGAGGGGCTGACTGAATATAAGGTTCAGCGGGAAGCGGTCCCGAATCACCAGGTCCTGGTAAAATCCCAGCTGAACCTGGAAGGCGGACAAAAAGAAATAGTAGAGCATGCAACTCTTATTTCCTGTATAGTGGGTGAAGTACATCATGTTTCCATCGTTATGAAAGTAAGCCATGGCTCCGGTTTCATGGCATTTGATGTAGGCATTGTTATATGGGTCTGTATTGACTTCCCAGGATGATTTTGCCTCTATCCCATTCTTAAGTACCTGGAAGTGGTAATGCTTGCCAGGGATAAAATGAAAGGCGTTGTAGAGCAGTTCATTCCTTTCGATGTTCGAAACCTGGTCATTTTTTGCAGGATAGGCAAAAGATTTCAGGTTGAAACCCTCTGAAGCATGTTGAATGTGATAACTGATGGGATACTCACTGGTGACCGAGCCAATGTAGGGGGTCTCCTGAACCTGAAAATGGAGGTGGGGATAGGGGGAGCGCCCCGAGTTACCGCACCTGCCAACCTCATCTCCCTCCTTCACCTGGTCCCCCTCCTTCACCCTGATAGATCCCTCTTTGAGGTGGCTCAGGGAGGTATAAAGGTGGTCATCGTGTTTAATGATCACCGTATTGCCCCAGTTTTCTTTCAGATTCACTTCACCCACCACATTGTCGGGGATGTGATCCACCACCTCTTCGATGGTGCCATTGGCAGGGGCAAGAACCCTTTTGTCGTAGCAGAAGTAGTCGGTAGGAAAGTCCCCGCTCCCCATGTACTGCTTCTCTTCTGTATCTGTGATTACAAAATCCCATGCATGCCGAAATTCGTTCTGATGGGTGTACTCCCCATCGTGCGCCTGGGAAACGTTCCAGGTCCCCAGGAAAGGAAGTTTGATGGCGATATCGTCGTGATGCCTGAACCTGATCACATCGTTGTGAAATGCATAAAGGTTCTTTTCGGGAGAGTTGTGTTGAATAACCACCTCTGAAAGCGAGGTAGAGGGTTTGATCCGGAACTTTAACGCATAGAGGAACAGCAATACCACCAGGTTAAAGGGAAGGGAATAGATGGGAAGGCCGAATTGGGTAAACACCATCGAAAGGCTGATGGTAATCATGGCCACTATGGGAATAAGCAAAACAACCCACAGGTAAGAGCGTTTGGAGGGGATGATAAAGAATCCACCCACAGCAATGGAAGTTAGAATGTAATTAAATCCGATGTAGCTGTAACTTAATTCTGAAATATTTGCTCCGATGACCTCATAAAAAAGATATGCTGTATAGAATCCAATGAGCGAGAGGGAGAAGGATATTCTTGAAAAAAGTAGCAGGCCCAGTGAAAGTAAAACGCCAGATAGCAGGTTATACTGGAAAAGGATCGCCCCCAGGGAGATGAAATATACCCTGAGTGACCGGGGTATCTGAAGGTCGTTCCACCATTCATAAACCTTTACCAGGGGATCTCCTCCAATGGTATAGAGGTCGTTAAATGTATAGATTCCCCTTTCACTGATCCCCAGGGCTGAAAACTCTTTGGTGGCCAGGGTCATGATCCAGATGGATAGCAGGAAAGGGATGGAAAGGAATGGCAATGCATATTTCCCGATGACTCCCTGCAGCGAAACAGCGATCAGCAGGGTCAGGATAGCCCCCATTATAATTATCAGTAAAAGGTAGACATCGGGTTCAAAATAGATCCCCAGCCCCAGCCCCACCAGCAAACTGTTGAACCCAAATACTCCTTTTGAGATGGTTTTCTTGTCAAATCCCAGCAAGAATCCGGTAAGGTTGGTCACTACCACAGAAAGGAAACCAAGCAGCCCGGCGTAGATATCAAAAAAAGTGATGACCATCAGGATCACTGCGAATAACCGCTGATCCGAAAAGAACACCTGCCCGTAACTGTTGGGAATAGCCCTCAGGAATAGTTTGATATCGTTGCTGGTCTTCATTATTTCAGGTGGTCGGGGACTACTTCCTGCTGACGTATCAGTTCCATGTTCTCCTTCTTCCTGATTACGTGGACCTTTCCATCCAGTCCGATGAGTACCACATTTGGGCGCAGGGTAATGAACTGCATCCACTGGGTCATGTTGTAGGCTCCGATGCGTTTGATCACAAACTGATCGCCCTTTTTCAGCAGGGGAAATGCAATGGCCTCCCTGAGCACATCGATGTTCATGCAGAGTGGGCCATAAATGGTGGTCTCTTCCATGTGTTCCGAAACGGGAGCAGCAGGATAGACCTCATGTTCGTACCAGAAGGAGGTAAAGAGCAGATTAATACCCACATCCACGATGGTAGCTCTGTTGCCATTGGATAGGCGCTTGTTGGCAATCACTGTTCCAAGCAGCCAGCCGGCATCATCTACCAATGCCCGGCCGGTTTCCAGGATCAGGGTGGGCAGGTTCCTTGGATTCAGTTCAGAGTTTAAAATGGCGGATGAGATGGCCTCGGCATACTCCTCAAAGGAGGGAACTGTGTCGGAGCCGGGATAGTAAGCCCCTTTCAGTGTGTTGCGGGAAGCAAAACCTCCCCCCACGTCGATGTACTTGATGTTTACTCCATATTTTCGTTCGATTCCAAAGGCCAGATCGGCCATTTTTCCTGCAGCCACTTTGTAAGCATTGGAGGCAAGCATATAGGTGCCTATGTGGGTGTGTAAACCCACCAGGTCCAGCTTTTTATTGATCATGATCCGGTTGATTGCATCCCAGGCATCTCCATTCTCATAATTGAATCCAAAACGGTCCCACATGGGGTAAACTCCCGTATCCATATTGACCCGGATGGCCACTTTGGGGCGTTTCCCCGAATTCTCAGAGATGGCGATGATGGAGTACATCTCATCGAAATGATCGATGTGTATGAGGGAATCATTTTCGATAGCCTTCTTCAAATCATCATCGGTTTTATCGGGACCATTGAAGATAATCTGACTTCCTTTCACCCCATTCTGAAGGGCCTTGTCATATTCAAAGCCGGAGACCACCTCGGCCCATGAGCCCTCCTGATGAAAGATCCGGCATACCGCATCCAGGTAGTTGGTCTTGTAGGACCAGGCAAACTGCACCTTTGGATAACGGGTGGTAAAAGCTTGCCGTGCCTGCTTATATTTCTCCCTGATGGTTTGCTCGGAAATGACATAAAGGGGCGATCCATGCTCTGCCAACAGTTCAGGAACGGGTACGTTATCAATATGTGTTATGGGTTCGGCCTGGGATTTCATCCCGAATTTGCTTGGCATCCCTGCCTGCAATTTTTTAATAAATGGCCTTTCAAATAGCTTCTTTTCCATGGTGATATATCTTATAGTTCTCCAAGTGTGGAGAGTTTTTCAAATTCTTTTACATTGGTAATCAGATCATAGGAGTAGCGGATAAACATCTTACCGACCTCATATGCGGTATAAGGTTCCACCTCCTTCCCCAGGGCAAGTTTTACCAGGGCCTCGGGCAAGTTTTGACCAGCTCCAACAGCAAGGTATACCCAGGCCGGGATCCGGGGATTGATCTCAATAATATAGAGTTCATTCTTGTTCGATTTTACAATTTCCAGCTCCATGCCTCCCCGCCATTTCATGGATTGGATGATCTTGTAGGTCAGATCCAGCAATTTTTGATCATCCAGGGTAATTCCCGACCAGGCTTTCCCTTTATCGGTGATGTACTGCTTACGCATGGGAACCGCTCCAATGGTATTGCCTTTGCCATCCCCCAGGGCCACCACATTGACCTCTGTCCCCTTTATAAATTCCTGAACAATGACCGGCAGGCCCCACTTGGCACTGATTTTATTGAAATTCATTCTCACCTGTTCTTCATTATAAGCCAGGTAGGCATCGTAGAATTTGCCCTTGACCATTACAGGATATTCAAAATCTTCTTTCAGTTTTTCAATCTCATCGATTCGGGTAATGGACTTGCTGAAGGGAACCATCAGGTCGTATTTTTTTCCAAAATCGGGAAGGTTGGTTTTATGCCTCTCTTCAAACTGCTCCAGGGTGGGAAGGTAGGTTTTGATGCCGGCTTCTGCCAACAGTTTTTCTGAACGCATAAAGGCGTAGAGCTCAGCGTCGAAATTGGGAATTAAAACATCGATGGGATCTCTCTTATGAATTCCCAGGATCCGGTTTACCAGCACATCAGAACCTTCGGACGGATAGGGAACCTGGTAGGTCTTATCCACCATATCATCCATATAAATGCCGGGTTCCAGATTTTCATAGGCCAATCCAATGATACGTGGATCAAATTCTTCAGACTCGCGTATCCCACGGATGACTGGAACACCGGGTCCCGGATTGTCAGTGTTGTTCAGCCCCGTGAGGGCAATTGTAATCTTAGTTTTCATAGTTTTCATCCAGTAGTTCAAATTGTCTCAACATGCTGATAAAGTCGAAAAAGTATTTTTCGAAACTTGCTTGATCAATATCATATGTTGTGGTCATCAGGGAAGTGATCTCCTCCACCGTTTTATTATCGCTCAGGTATCCCAGGATCTCCTGGCCCACCTGGTTAATGGTGTAAGAATCACCTGTGGTGGGATTAAAGACAAATCCTGTGTTGCTCAGGGCAATGTTCTTTTTAATTTGCATCATAGCCGGTTGTTCTAAATTATAACGTAAAGTTGAATAATAGTTGTCATACGAATATTACACTTTTTTGTTAAAATGTTATATAATTTCAGTGAAGAGAGAGTGGGAGCGTACCTTTAAGCAGTTTTGTTGTTACTCTGGCCCCTATTACCTATTTTCATGGAGATATAAAAGATAAAAGGAGCTATTTGAAAACTTCTACCATATATATTAAGAACATGGTGTGCCAGTGCTGCCTCAGGATGATCGGGCAGGAATTGGAAAAGGCCGGCTTCGTGGTGGAAGATATCATGCTGGGAAAAGCTACCCTCAGTTATGATGAATCGAAATTATCCATGAAAGAGATCAGGAATGTGCTGTTGGAGCTGGGGACCGATCTGATCGAATCCCGTGAAAACAGGCTGGTGGAGGAGATCAAGCTGGCAGTGGTTGAACTGATCCATCAGATGAACAACGTAGATTCGATGGTCAGAAAGGCAGAATATCTGGTAGAGAAAACGGGACTTTCCTACACCTATTTATCCCGAATCTTCTCCACCCATGAACACATCACCCTGGAGAAATATATTATCCTCAATAAGATTGAACGGATCAAAGAGCTGATCGACCAGGAAGAATTTACCCTGAGTGAGATTGCTTTTATAATGGATTATAGCAGTGTGCAGTACCTCTCCAACCAGTTTAAGCATAACACAGGAATGACGGTGAGTGAATACAAGGAGAGTGACCGCTCCTCCAAAAAACCCATTGATAAGCTTTATTAGGGTGTGATTTCGTAAAATTTTCCCGGTATTTTGTAACGCCCAGCCCGGCGTTCCTCCTCATATTTGTATCATAAAATATGAAACTATAACTGGACGATCATGAAAACCTTATATCCACATCCCTCCCCCTTACTTATTATGCTTTTTGGACTTTTACTAACAATCACGCAATGTACCGATCTCTCCGGCTTGGATGAAGGCCTTGCACCCGTCAATGAACCGGAGGAGTTGGCTATGCAGTTGCAAGAACTCACAGAAGATGAAATAAACGGAATCCTGTTTATGCGGGAGGAAGAGAAGCTGGCACGTGATGTCTACCTTTATCTCTATGAGCTCTATCCATTGAGGCCATTTTTGAATATTTCAAAGAGTGAACAGGCCCATATGGATGCCATTAAGTATCTGATTGATACCTATCAGCTGGAGGACCCGGTGGATGAAAATCCACCAGGTGTCTTTCAGAATGAGGAGCTGCAACAACTGTATGACGAGCTTATCGAAAAAGGAAGTAAAAGCAGGGAGGAAGCATTGAAAGTGGGTGCTTTAATTGAAGAAGTGGATATTATCGATCTTCAGACTGAGTTGGAGGAAACAGCAATAAATGAGGATGTAATCAGGGTATTTACAAACCTGTGTTCAGCTTCAGAAAATCACCTGAGGGCATTTGTAAGGGTACTGGTTCTCTATGATGTAGACTATACACCGGAATTGCTGGACCAGGAAGAATTTGACCGGATTCTTGAGGAGTAATTTTTTCGGAAGTCTCAGCTTTAATCCACCTGTTCCTCCTGGAACATATCGGAATTGTCCTCCAGGGTCTTATACACTTCTTTTCCTCCGTAAAATCCTATGAGGGCAAACACTACCAGAACGATTGCTGCAATTTTTACGGAGGTCTCTCTTCCTTTCAGGGCCTCTATGGCAGCATGGTAAATCAGGTAAACACAGTATAGGCTGATCCCCAATCCCACAATCCCTCCCAGCTCAAAACTGATTCCGTACATGAAAGCCAGAAAAGCCCTGATGGGATAGACTGCCATAAGCGACGATGCTACCCTTACATTTGCCTCTAAATCTCTATTCCCACCGCAGATTATGGAGATGAC
>JAOZUK010000035.1:19057-33922 GCA_029938715.1 Bacteroidales bacterium
CTACCCTTACATTTGCCTCTAAATCTCTATTCCCACCGCAGATTATGGAGATGACTGCCATTAAAGCTCCTCCTATAAATGCAGTCGCAATAGCACCTACTACCGACCATATAAGGGCCATCACTCCAACGGCGCCACCCCAGATTCCACCTCCACCCGTGGGCGAAAAGCCCAGCAGGCTCCATAGCAGCGCAAAAAGACCTGCTACTACCCCATAAATGGCTGCCTTGATTATAGGTTCAGCATAGCCACCTTCCAGTGGCATGGATGAAAAGTACTCTTTGGGATTAAGAAGGGTCTCAGTGGTCTCTCTAAAAATCTTTTGAAGATCGATGGTTTCGTTGCTCATGGTTTGGTTTTAAGAGAAAATTAAGATACTGAGATTCTCCTGCAATAACAAACTGTGTGTTACAGACCAGGCAGGAAATAGTCGAGCTGATTTACTGGTAAACTGGAACCACTTCGAAATAGAGAGTATCACTGTTAAATGCAGTAAATATTCCCAGTCCGTTTTCAATATTGGAGTAGGGTTCATTCAATTCCCTGGAATCCTGGTTTAGGGAGCTGTAGAGGTTCACATATTCGTCATTAACACTGGTAAAGACGATCCTGTGATATCCGTAGTGAGTTAGCTGACGTATATCGATGGAGTAAAAATTATCATTGGTGGGTTGGGTGATCATTTGAAAGGCAAATCCTCCTCCTGCAAAGGGACGGTCCATGGGTGGATCGGGCATAATTGATATGGGATTGGATTCGATATTCTGGATGTTAAGAAAGAAGTATTTTGCTTCCGGGTTATCCCAGGTCAGCTCCAGGGGATCCGGCATCTCGACCTGCCTGAATTCCATCATGCTTTCCACCTTGGGAATATTGATGCGGTAAGCCGACATGCTTACTGGAGGAGGATCATCAGGAATAATCGTTTTTGCCGTAAGGACCTCTTCATGGAGTTCCACGGAAAGTGAAAAAGTATCACCGGCTGTCATTGTCAGCTCCTCCTCCAGGTAGTATGTCCCCGGGATGGATTCATTATGAGTCAGAATCCAGCTATCGGGATTGTGATGCATGGTAATTTGTGCACCGGTAATCATTTCGCCACCCACCGTATCGCTTCCGAAACTGATCATGTTGGAGAGTTTGACCTTATTATCTTCTTTATCCACATACAGGTATGCTTCCACCACAGCTTTATACTGATCCTCAAAGACCAGTTCGGTATCATAGCAGCTGGTAAGTGTGGAGATAAAGAGAAATATGCCGAATCGTTTTATCATCATCTAGAATTTTATTGAATAAAATACATTGGGGGTAAATCCAAGGGTATTGACATCCATTATAATAATTTCATTATCCTCCACGTCAAATTCCCTGTACCATACATTGTCCCTGCCGTAGACATTAAAAAGGGATACTCCCAGGTTGTTCTTGGTTTGACCGATGGTAAATCGATACGTGACAGAAAGATCGAGCCGGTGGTAAGCGGATAGTCTGAAGGCATTTTTCTCACCCACATGGATATAATCTGCCACTGTCCCATCAAGCAGCGTGAGCTGGTAAGCTCCTACCGGTGCAGTATAGGTCTGGCCGGTGTTATATACGAAGGTGGCACCCAGTACCCAGTTGCCCCACTGATAGGTATTTACAAAATTCACTTCGTGAGGCTGGTCATACATGGAAGTATAGGGATTCCCGTTGTTTAACTCCTCGAATTGATGTGTAACCCTGCTGTAGGTGTAACCGAGCCATCCGGTGTAACTGCCAAACTTCTTTTGCAGCAGCACTTCAAAACCTTTGGCGGTGCCCGATCCTTCATAAAAATTATCAGGGAGGGAAGAGGTAGTAACACTTCGCAAGGTTTCATTTCTCAGGGTATACTCGGCCAGTCCTTGCATGGGCTTGTAGAATACCTCCACATCCACCAGGTACCCGGGAGTTTCGTAACTTATCCCGGCAATATAGTGATAGGCCGAACTGACCGGGATCATCTCATCATCGGCCAGCAACCAGAAATCCCGGTTCCCTTCCAGTACATTCTCACGAACCACCTGGTTGGTATACTGGAAGTATTTACCCCAGGAGGCTTTTAAATTCCAGCGGTCGTTAAGTTTATAATTCACACTGGCCCGGGGTTCCAGGTAGGCCCTGTTGGTCAGGTTATAAAAGGTGGATCTAATGCCGTAGACCAGGGTGATTTTATCTTTGATATAAATCTTGTCCTGCAGGTAAGCAGCCAGTGTGATTCCCTGTGTACGGGCATCAATCAGATCCAGGGTATCATTCTGGGTATAAAAGTAGGCGACATCCATATAGGATGTCTGAAGGCCGAATTCAAGGGTATTGCTCTGAGTTAAGCGGTATTCGTTGTCGGATCTCAGCGTGAAATCCAGGATATTATTATCCTCCACAGAACCATTGATGGTCGCCGCAGTGGAACCATCTTCATTGACTACGGTCCTCTCTCTGTAATTGTCTCTTTCACTGAAGTAATTTGAGAAGGCGAGTGTGGTGTTGGAGTAGAACCTATCAGTCCACTGCCTGGACCATTTGGCACTTGTCCCCCAGTTTCCCCAATTCAGGACATCCACCCGGTTCATGTTGTAATTGTCGCTTGAGCTTCCGAAACGGCCAAGCATGGCAGATGCATCGGATGTTTTATCAAGTACATCCTTCCCGTTATAAAAGCTCAGGGTAATGATATCCTTCTGGTTAGGTTTGTAGGTGGTTTTCGCATTCAGATCGTAAAAATAAAATTTGGGCTCTGTTGAAAACCTGGCAAACCTGCCTCCCATGGCCTCTGTTTCGGTAGAGCTGTTATACATGTCATTTATCTTGTTGTAGAGCCCGCTCTGGATAAAATCGGTGTAGGACCGTCTTCCGGCAACAAACAGGTTCAGTTTATCAGATACAGGTAGTTCCAGGTGGACGCTTCCGCTCAACGCGGATATGCTTACTCCTCCCGATGTTTTTTTAGTGTTGCCGGTTTTGCCGGTTAATTCCATCACACTGGAAATTTTACTCCCGTATTTAGATTCAAAACCTCCTTTATATAGTTGAACATCCTTAATGGCATCGGCATTAAAAGCACTCAGGAATCCATAGAAGTGATCCACATGATAAACTGTGAAACCATCCAGGAGGATCAGGTTCTGGTCAGGAGTACCGCCTCTGACATGAAGCCCTGAAGAGGTTTCATTACCGCTACTCACCCCGGGCATCAGTTGCAGGGTTCTGAAAATATCCTTTTCACCCAGGTTGGGAAGGATATCGATTTGGGCAGGCCTTAATGAGATCTGACTGGTTTTTTCAGCATAGGTGACCAATTTTTTTTCTTCTCCTATAATCATAACCTCTTCGATGCGGTAATCCACGGCTTGCATGTAAATATGCACTTTCTGTTGAGCCGTTTCGGGATGCAGTTGCATGGTTTGGGTCTCGTAACCCAGAAAGCTGAATACAATGGTGGAGGTATCGGTAGGAACCTCCATCAGGATAAAATGTCCATCCACATTGGCGATGGAGCCTGAAGGCATAGCTTTGATGGAAGCTGTGGCATAAGGAAGAGTTTCATGGGTGTCTTTATCATAGATCCACCCTGAGATATTTATATTCTGTTTAGTGGAAGCCACATAGACCTGCTCTGCCTCCAAATAAGGATATATGTGAATAATATTCCCATCCTCAATTCGAAAATCCAGGTCAGTATCCTTTAACAGGGCCTTTAAAGCTGTTTCCAGGTTGAGCCCTTTGATATTCTTACTTTTAATCTCAATGCCATCAATCTCCTCGGGATTAAAAATAAAATCGATGTTGTAGTTCAGCTCCAGGTCAAAGAGAAGAAGCTTCAGCGACTTGTCATTGTAATACTCCCGAATGTATATTTCTTTGTTTTGTCCCCATAAATCAGAAAAAATGGGAAGGATGAGAACCAGGATCCAGAAAGTGACTTTAGTATGCATGTGGATTCGATGGGGTTTCAATTAGATACGCTGTCTTTGACGCGAAAGTCAATGATTGGTTTAATCAATAAACGCACTAATTTGGGTATACCCTACTTAAAAAATGTTAAAATGATTTTTTCACAGGAAGTGCCACTTTGAAGGTGGTCCCTTCACCCTCTTTCGATTGGACGGAAATCTGTCCCCCATGGTTCCGGATGATCTGCCGGGAGATACTCAGGCCGATTCCTGAACCGGTGGGTTTGGTGGAGTAAAATGGAACAAAAATCTTTTCAAGTACCTCATCCGGGATTCCGGATCCGTTGTCGGTTATCTCTATGGATACCTGATTCAGAATTCTTTTTACAACCAGGTTCAACCTGGGATCAGGAAGTCCTTCCAGAGCTTCAGTTGCATTTTTCACCAGGTTGATCAGTACTTGTTTCACCTGCGAATCATCGGCCTGGATGGAGAGCTTCTTGGGACTGGGATGGAGGGTGAATGTGATCCCTTTTTTTGCGCAAGGCACTTTATAGAGCTCCTCTATCTCGGCCAGCAGGTCTGTTACCCTGATCTCTTTTTTCTGGGGTAGTGGCAATCTGGACAACTGCCTGTAATTACCGATGAACTGTGTAAGTGCCTGGTTCCGGTGGGATATGGTTTTCAGCGCTGTATAAAGGTTATCTATGGTATTTTGCGATATGGACCCCACCTCTTTTGGCTCGCCTTCCTCTTCCAGGAGCATAATCCCGGTTTCGGTTAAGGAAGAGAGTGGTGTCAGGCTGTTCATGATCTCGTGGGCCATAATCCGGCTGATGGTCTGCCAGGATTCCATCTCCTTTTGCTCAATTTCAGGTTCGATATCCTGGAAAGTGATAATTTTCACCGGGTGGCCACCAATTTTCACACTGTTGACCAGAACCAGTAGTTGTTTGCCAGTAGGGGTGCTTGACAATTGAATCATCTCTCTACCTGTTTCACCCATGGCAAGAATGGCTTCTGCAAAACGGGGTGCTGATTTCTCAATCTCTTCCCAGGTAGGTTTACGGGTGTTATAAAGGCCGAGGGTATTCAGGGCCAGGGGATTGACCAGTTCAGGCTCATGGGTCTCATCCAGGGTCAGCACCGACGTATGGATGTGTTCGAGAATGGTTTGTAGATATTGGTACTGTGTCTCTTTTTCAATTTTTGCCAATGAAATGGCACGAATGATCGACTGGGCCGAATCGGCCAACCCTTCAAAGCCCATTCCTGCGGCTCTGTCATGTATGGTTTTGTTATAGTCTCCAAAACGAATGGACTCCAAAACCGACTCCACTATCCGGTTGGTCCGGGATATGGTTCGGAACAATTCACCGATGAGGAACAACAGGATCAGCAGAAGACCCAGCACAGAGAATAACCTGGCCTGTTCGCCTATGGCCAGAGCCAGTGCAAGCATGGCCGTAAAGATCAGGATCAGCCGGAAGGTTATCCGGGCCATGTATTTTTTAAATACCATACTTTTTCATTCTCCGGTAAAGTGCATTGCGATCAAGACCAAGGTCTGCGGCTGCCCTGGTCACATTACCCCGGTTAGTGAGCATGGCCTTACGAATCAAAAGCTTCTCATTCTCCTCAATATTAAGGGAGGGTTGAACAGAGAGGTCGCTTCCCGCTGATCCCAACAGGTCAAATTTCACCTGGTTGTCTTCACTCATGATTACAGCCCTGGCCAATGTGTTTTGTAACTCCCTGACATTTCCGGGCCAGTTGTACTGCTGGAGCTGCTTTATACTTCTTTTACTGATCTCCAATCCCGATTTTCCATATTTTCTGGAAGCCTCTTCAAGGAAATGATGGGCCAGCAGAGGAATATCATCTATGCGTTCCCTCAGGGGAGGAATAAGCAGCTCAATGGTGTTCAGCCGGTAAAGCAGATCCTGCCTGAAAGTTCTCTTTTCAACCATATGTTGTACAGGCTGGTTTGTGGCTGAGATTAACCGGATATTTATGGGGATTTGTTTCCCCGATCCTATGCGGTGAATGGTTCTCTGTTCCAGTACAGTGAGAAGTTTGGTCTGAAGAGTTACGGGAAGATTCCCTATCTCATCCAGGAAGAGGGTTCCCCCTTCGGCCAACTCAAATCGACCAGGCTTCTCCTGTATGGCACCTGTAAAGGCGCCTGCCTGATGACCAAAAAGTTCCGATTCAAAAAGTGTTTCGGGAATGGCTCCCATATCTACTCCCAGAAATGGCTCATCATTGCGATCCGAATGTCTGTGAATGGCACGTGCCACCATCTCCTTTCCGGTACCGTTTTCACCCAGTATAAGTATACTGGCATCGGTTGGGGCAATGATTTGAATGGTGTTTTTAAGCTTCTCCATCACTGCTGATGTTCCCAGGATATGCATAAAGGGAAACTCATCATCACTGCCCAGTGTCCTGGCCATATTCTCGAATTTGACTTTTTTCTGCTGAGTCTCTTTCATCTGAAGCGCTGATAGGATGGTGGCATGAAGTTTTGCATTTTGCCAGGGTTTCAGTATAAAATCAAAGGCTCCGGCTTTGATTCCCTTAACAGCCAGATCCACATCTCCGAAAGCGGTCATCAGAATGACTACTACCCGGGGATCATCTTCTTTGATTCTCTGGAGCCAGCTTAAACCTTCTATTCCTTCGGTCCGTCCCCGCTGGAAGTTCATATCCAGCAGAATTACATCGAAATTCTCCTTGCCGATGAGTGGAATTATCTTCTCAGGATCGGACAAAACAGTCACATCCAGCTCCAGGTGCTCCAGAAACATTCGTGCGGTTAAGAGTACATCGTGATCATCATCAATGATCAATACCTTCTTTGAGTTCATGATAGGTGGTAAAAATACGAATGTATGGTTTTAGGTAATATCAAACAAACTGCGACGAAAACGAACACTAAACTGCATTAAAAACGAGCATATACTGCCTCTTATTATAAGTTAAAATACTGTAAATAACATGATATGAATGATATAGGCATATTGGCACATCTATTGGATATAAATGGCAAAAAAAGGATCATGGTAAAGCACTATTTTAAAGTTACTTTCCGGCATATCAGGAAACACTTACTGATTTCCATATTAAATATCTCAGGACTGGCCATTGGCATTGGCTGTTTTGTATTGATCATGCTCTATGTAAACCATGAGCTCAACTTCGATAAATACAACGAACATTATGCAGATATCTACCGCATAGAAGTGGATGCCCGCATCGGAAGTACGGTGATCCGCCAGACAGGCACCCCTGCCCCCATGCCTGCAGCCATGTACGAGGAATTTCCGGAGGTCCGGGCTTTTACCCGTGTCAGTGACAGGGCCGAAACGGTTAAAATCGGGGATAAATTCTATAGCGAGGAGGGAAGCGCCTGGGTGGATTCATCCTTTACAGATATTTTTACCCTCAGTTTTATAGAAGGCAGCCCTGAAAAGAACCTGAACCAGCCACAACAGGTGCTGGTTGACCGGAGTACAGCCCTCAAATACTTTGGGGAGGAGAGGGCACTGGGACAGACCATTATTCTCCGCGACACAGTACCCTACACCATTACCGGAGTGTATGAGGACCTTCCGGCCCAGTCGCATTTTCACTTCAATATGCTCCTATCTCTTATCTCTTCACCCACTGCGGCCAACGGCCAGGAATGGTTTGCCAATAATTACGCTTCCTACATGCGGCTTGAACCGGGTTATCCCGGAGAAGACCTTGAAGCTAAACTCCCGGCATTTGTAGATAAATACCTGTTTGGCGGAACATATGGGGAATATGCCGATGATGAAAACTACTGGCATCTCCAACTGCAACATATCAGGGATATTCATCTGGGATCGGATCTGAATGGAGAGTTTGAGCCCAATGGGAACCTCTCGTACATCCGAATATTCTGGGTGGTGGCCTTTCTGGTTCTGGTGGTGGCTTGCATTAATTTCATGAACCTGACCACGGCCAGCTCGTCCATACGGGCCAGGGAGATCGGGGTGAGAAAAACCAATGGTGCCACCAAGGGCAGGATTAAACAGCAGTTTTTTGCAGAGGCCATTATAGTGAGTATCCTGGCCTTAATTCTGGCCATGGGCCTGGTGGAGTCCCTGATGGGATCTTACCAGAACTTCACAGGCAGGGAGATAGAGATTCACTACCTGGATAATTTCCTGGTCATACCCGGACTGCTGGGCATGGCCATTCTGGTGGGACTGTTGTCGGGTAGCTATCCGGCAATGTACATGAGTACCTTTTCTGCTATCGACTCACTGGGATTTAAAGGGGTTCGCCAGAGCAAAAGCTGGTTCCGGAACATCCTGGTCCTGTTTCAGTTCTCTGTGGCCATTTTCCTGATCGCTGCTACCCTTATCGTGCAGAAACAGATGCACCTGATCATGGAAGAGTCACTTGGCTTTAACAAAGAACAGGTTATCCTGATCAGACAAGCCCATTACCTGGAGAATGTAGAGACCTTTAAAGAGGAACTCAGGTCTTATCCGGAGGTGATCCAGGCAACATCCTCCTTCTCCGTTCCCGGCGACAAATTGATTAACTGGGGTTATGGAGTGGAAGGTCAGGATCAGGGTTTCAGCATCAATGTAAATATGATAGATGATACCTACTTGGAGACCATGGAACTTGAAGTGCTAAAGGGGAAGACATTCTCAAAGGATTATGGAACAGAAAGCGGCAAGGTGATCCTAAATGAAACCGCTGTAAAAGTGTTCGGCATAGAGCAGGATCCCATCGGACACATCTGCTACCTGTGGAACGACAGATCTATGCCCATGGAGGTGATCGGGGTGGTGAAGGATTATCACTGGGAATCGAAACAGATGGAGATTCGTCCCCATGCCCTGATGCATCTGACTGTTCAGGATTGGGTCGAACCTCTCTATATCGGTGTCCGCTTTTCCGGTTCAGATACGAAAAAAATCATCTCCTTACTTCAGGAGAGATGGGAGGAACAAATTCAGGAAATTCCCTTTGAATATGAGTTCCTGGATGCCCATTACGAAGGAATCTACCAGAATGAGAAGCAGACTCAAACCCTGCTCTTTATTTTTGCAATAATTGCCATTTTTATCTCCTGTCTTGGACTATTTGGGCTGGCATCCTTTATGGCCGAGCGGAGAACCAAAGAGATCGGGATCCGGAAAACCAATGGGGCTACGACCGCGAATATCCTCAGACTACTCTCCCTCGATTTTACCAAGTGGGTGCTTCTGGCCAATGTCATCGCCTGGCCCCTCACTTGGTTTGCCATGAGTAAATGGCTGGAAAGCTTTGCTTACAGGGTGGAAATGCCACTCTGGATCTATGCGGTAGCTGGTATTCTGGCCTTTGTCATAGCCATGGCTACAGTCAGTTTCCATGCGGTCAGAGCAAGCCGTCAGAATCCCGGAATATCACTCAGGTATGAATAAGATTACATGGAAGGCTGGAGGCTGGAACCCAAAGATTCGTCAGTGGCCCTGAACCAGCCCGTGGACTGACGATTCAGGAAAAACTGAACCCGGTTCCAGAACCCGGGGATGATGAGGCGATCGCCCCGAAGCATTCCGTTCACTGCTTTAATGGCAATGGTACCAGGGGTAAGGGAATTGATCTCCTCTTCAAAGATGCCATTGGTGAACTCCATCTGTAACATCATGTTTTTTACCGGAGCCGGATGCACCTTGCTTACAGCTACTCCGGTATGTTTTAGCTCTTCGTCCAGCTCTTTTGTAAAGGCATACATTTTGCTAACAGATTGCTGCATCTCCGGGCTGAATTGATTCTTTCTGAATGGGAAAGGGATGATGTGCTGAATATAGGCACTGGAAAGTTTCGACATCTGTGGAAGCAGGCTCCATGTAATAAGGGCAGCACCCCGGAAACGTGTCAGGAAATCGTCCGTGGCCAGTTCGGAGATACACATGTTATGAGCCACCGACCAGTCGCAGGTAATGTTGTTAATAAGGGCCCGAACCTCAAACCGGCCACGGAGCTCTTCAGTAAATACCTGAATGGCCTCCCGGTCTGAGAGATCAAGTTTCACCGCATTGACCTGAACCTCCTCTTTCAACTGCAATCCTATGGCGAATCGTTGTAGATCAATGGAAGTGGTAGAGACAAGGATCAGGTTGCAGCCTTTGCGTGCAATCTCCCTTGCCATGGCTCGTCCAAGTTCGCCTTCCGCTCCCACTATGATGGTGTACTGTGTGTTCAATTTTTGCCGGGTATCACTCATAATTCTACTATAAAGACAGATAAAGTTTCAAAAGGCTGCGTGAGCTGCTTATTTTTTTGTGAAATATCCTCTTCACGGGGCCCTCTTCACTTTTAGACACAAGAACTGCGCCAAACCCCTATAACACGACCAGGTTTTCTAACACAAAGGTCTATTTTTTCGGGCAGGTATCCTAGCCGGGATGACCCTCAACATGGAATTTGAGGGGGGAAAAATAAACAATGAAGAGGTAGTTATTAACAACAATATCCAGGGGCTTAAAACAGACCTGAAATCGTATCCATTACCCTGCTGGTAACTGCTGCTGTCAATCCAGTGGAGGGACATTTTCCCACTCCGTTTATCTCCGACACAATGGATTGAATAAGGGGCATTTGTATGTTTTCCGGCTGAACGATAGGAAAAGATTCCTTATGATTTTCCAGGTCAAGAAGAATGGGAGTAAAGCCAAAAATGGAAAATTGCAACTTCCCATTTTCGCCCACCACCTCCACCTGGTCCTTTTGATAAGATTTGGGAGTCACAAAACTCCAGCTGCCCGTAACCAGCAGGTTGTCTGGTAGAAGGAGCGAGGCTGATATGGTATCAACCGGGGCATACAGCCCACCCATATTGGTTGATTTCCCCATTACTTCAACCGGACCACCAAACATATAAAAAAGAATATCCAGTGCATGGCAACCCATATCATGAAAATAACCTCCACCTGAATCTCTTGGAATCACACGCCATGGAAGATGATTACGCTGGTGATCTTCATCCCTGGCAGGAAAGTACTGTTGAAGATTAATATGGAGGACCTTACCCAGGCTACCCGAATCAATGATCTCTTTTACTTTCTTAAAATAGTCCAGTGACCTTCGGTAATAGGCCACATATACATCCACCCCCTTTTTTTCGGCTGCTTCATTGATGATGCAGCACTCATCCCAGGTGCGGGCCATGGGCTTTTCAATATAGACCGGTTTGCCTGCATAGATTGTTTCAAGGGCATACTCCATATGCGAACCGGGGGGAGTTGCAATGTAGACTATATCCACGCTCTGATCATGAATCACATCATGGGGATCGCGGTGCCATTTTGGAATGCCATGGCGCTCTGCATAGTCTTCAGCCTTCTTAGCGGTTCGGTTTCCCACAGCTACCAGCTGAGAGCCTTTAATCTTATTAAACGACGGAGCACTTTTCCTTTCGGTCACATTACCTGTGCCAATCATGCCCCATTTGAGGATCTCTTTTTCCATAACTACTAAGATAATGAATTGCACTTACGTGATTAGGAAATTCCATTTTGATTTTGTAATACTGTACCCTAAAAATTCTCTGAAGTGTTATGAAAAAATCATCTATTCTTATAATCGCAGCACTTACCTTAACTATGATTGAAGCGACGGCTCAGCAATCCCTCTGGGGAGGGGAGGAGATCATATCCCCTGAAATACATGAAGATCACACAGTCACTTTCAGGGTGAATGCACCCAATGCCAGTGAAGTCAGAATATCGGGCGACTGGATGCCACCCGAAGGTTGGGTGCCAGGTTCAGTTCCCATGGAAAAAGACAATAAGGGGAGGTGGACCCATACTACAGAAATACTTTTTCCCGAACTTTACGGTTATTCGTTGTCCATTGATGGCTTCAGAACCCTTGATCCCAACAATGCATTCGTCAGCCGTGATATTGCAACCCTGACAAATATTTTCATTATTGAGGGCACAGAGTCAGATCTTTACAGGGTAAACGACATTCCTCATGGTTCAGTTTCCAGGCGCTGGTACAACTCGCCCGGACTGGAGAAAGAACGGAGGATCACCATCTATACACCTCCGGGCTACGAATCCGGTAATGAGGCCTATCCGGTGCTCTACTTGTTACATGGTGCAGGAGGCGATGAAGAGGCCTGGATATCACTGGGCAGGAGTACGCAGATTATGGATAACCTCATATCCAGTGGGAAATCCAAACCCATGATTGTGGTGATGCCCAATGGAAATGTATCCCAGAAAGCTGCACCGGGTGAAGGCACACGCGGATTTTATAAACCTGCGTTTATGGTCCCAGGTACCATGGATGGAACTTTTGAGGAGACCTTTACCGATATCATGAGTTTTGTGGAGACCAACTACAGGGTGAAAGCAGAGAAATCCTTCAGGGCCATAGCTGGACTCTCCATGGGTGGATTCCATTCACTTCATATTTCACGGTACCATCCCAATACATTTGATTTTGTGGGGCTCTTTTCTCCGGCCATTCTCCCAAATACCAATGTCTCCTCCAAAGTATATCAGGAGGTGGATGAAACGTTAAGAATGCAGATGGAGAATGGTTATAACCTTTATTGGATCGGAATTGGAAAAACGGATTTTCTTTACAAAAATGTAGTGGGATATAAGGAAAAGCTGGATGCCATAGGGATGCCTTATACCTTTATTGAGAGTGAAGGCGGTCATATATGGAAAAACTGGAGAAACTATCTTTCCGAATTTGTTCCCCAGCTTTTCCAGTATTAAAATTACGATAAGAATCCTACAGCAGGTTCTGCCTGCAGAACTCCCGGCAAATGCTCACCTCCTTCACCGGATCTGACCATTTTTTGATCTTGTATTCCAGTTCAATGTCACAGTAGATGGGCCACTGATTCTGCTGGATCAGTTGCAGTACCTCTGCTATTGGGGCTTGACCCTGACCCCACACCTGGTTGGCATTCTTTTCGACCTCATTGTCGGGACCGGTTTTATCCTTCAGGTGAATACTGGCAATGCGGTCGTGGTACTTCTCTATGAATTTGACAGGATCCTTCCCAGTGGAGCCATAGTAATGCCCGATGTCAAAATTAAGCCTGTTGGCAGGCGACAGTGCCAGCAGGGCATCCACATCAAAATCTTCATCAGCATACTGATAGTGATTGTGGAAGATAGCCACCATTCCTGCTCTTTCAGCAGCCGCTCCCACTATGCGACAGTTCTCTTCGCCAATTTCAGTGGTGATACCAATGGCCCCCAGGGTTTTTGCTACCTTGAATGAATAGTCCAGCTCCTGGTCGCTCATTCCGGCGGTCCACTTGTAGATATGGATGTTTATCCCCGCATCGTTGAACTTTTTACGGAGTTCAACATACTTCTCCAGGTTAGCAGGATCATTGCGAAATCCTTTAATCTCCTCCTGGTATTTGGCCAGTGCGGCTTTCTCCTCGTCGGTCTTATCATCGGCCCGCCTCCTTCTCCAGGAGATGGGATTCTCAGGCGCACCCAGGTAAGCTTCAATGCCTGTTCCCATCAGTTCCACTGAACTGAGTCCTGCATCCACACAGGCCTGGATAACTGCATCTATTTCCCTGATGCTTCGAAAGCTATAGGTAATAGCCCCTATCTGTACTCCCCCATACCTGGAGTTGATCTTACAATTATCGGTTTGCGCTCCGTCGAAGGGTGCATGTACTTCTGGCGTGAATGAGCTCATTAACAGGGTAATACTAAATGCCACCGCCACTAGTCCGAAATGTTTTGTTATGTTCTTCATCTGATTTTAATTATGAGTTAATTGTATTAAAGTTTCCAACCCTTGCGATACTCGTAATGGAAGTAGTTATTGGCTTCCTCACAGTTGGTGATTTTCATTTTTTCAGCATCATACTCCAGGGTCTTGTTGACCTGTTGAGCAGCCACTGCAATATTGGTTAGCAACATGATTTCGGTCAATTTCGAAGAAATCTCAAAATCATTAGCAGCTTTCCTTCCCTCCTTAATGGCCTCAATAAAATCCACATAGACACTGCTGGGTCGTTTCAACCATTTTTCGGGTGCAGTAAATCCGGGATCCTCCGGAATCAGCTCGGGCATGGCTCCATGGGTGCCATGCATCAGCATGCCTTTATCTCCAATGTAGAGAGCCTCCCTTAAACGTCGGTCTGCTTCCAGTTCAGCCGGACGGAAAGGCTTAATCCCGCCATCACTCCAGGTCACCTTCACAGGGGGCATATCTCCACGGGCTGCGAACTCATACATCACATTTTCGGCCTGTGGCAGGTATTCATTGGTGTAAGGAGAGGTTGTGGCCTGGATTTTTGTGGGCATGCCCAGTTCCAGTGCCCAGATAGGTGCATCAAAGGTGTGGGCACCCATATCTCCCATTGCCCCTGTACCATAGTCCCACAATCCCCTCCATGCAAAGTGAGTGGTTTCGGGGTTGTAGGGTTTCTCAGGAGCAGGCCCCAGCCATATATCATAGTTCAGATTAGACGGAACATCGACCCCTGCAGGACGCTTCAGTGGTCCCTGTGCCCATACCGGACGGTTTGACCACAAATGTACTTCTCTGACAGAACCGATGGCTCCCGACCGGATCCACTCTACTGTCTGCATGGTCCCCTCAATGTTATGTCCCTGGTTACCCATCTGGGTGACCAGTCCTTTTTTCGCAGCCAGCTCCGTTAAGAATCGCACTTCATGAATGGTCTTGGCCATGGGCTTCTCCACAAAAACATGTTTCCCCGCATTCAATGCATAGGATGCAATCATAGCATGGGTGTGGTCGGGTGTTCCAATCACCACTGCATCCAGCTCCTTCTCTTTATCGATCATCTTACGGAAATCGTCATACACCTTGGCTTTGGGATAACCTGCAATAATGTGCCCTGCATATTCAGAGTCCACATCACACAGGGCATAAATATTGGCATGTTTGAATTCTC
>JAOZUK010000389.1 GCA_029938715.1 Bacteroidales bacterium
CACCTGGTTCTGATGATGAGCATGAATTCGGACTGTTTGCCACCCGAAGCCCCAAGAGACCCAATCCTATTGGATTCTCTGTTATTAAACTAAATAAAATTGAGTCTGGAAATTTATACGTTTCAGGGATTGATGCGTTTGACGGAACGCCGGTGCTGGATATCAAACCTTACCTACCCTCCGTAGATTGCATTAAAAGCATCCAGAACGAGCTTATCGAATCTGAATTGGGACATCACGATGAGATATTTATTAACGACTCCACCTACTTTAAATAATATCTTCTTAAATTGATAGACACTATTTTTTGTTGAAATAGCTGAAAAAGAAATCCGATAATATTTAATCCGGATATATTTTATCACTAAATACTAGATCTATGGAATCAAAAAACTCTATGAACCGGCGAAAATTCATTGGTACAGCTGTCGCATCAGCTGCTACCATTACAGTGGTTCCCAGGCACGTATTGGGTGGAAGTGGATATGTGGCTCCTTCTGATAAAATAACAGTCGCCAATATCGGTTGTGGCACACAGGGATTGCGGGAGATGCCTGGATTGCTACAAAATCCTGATATCCAGGTTGTGGCTGTCTGTGATGTAAACAAATTTACCACCAATTACCTGGACTGGTCTTCTCAAGGTCTTCGAAACTCCATGCGGAAAACGCTTGAGGATCCCAACTGGGGCTCTAATTACCAGGGAATCCCGGGTGGAAGGGATATAGGAAAAGAATATGTCGAAAAATACTATGGCAAAAATCAGCCCTCAGGTACTTATAAGGGATGTAAATCCTATGAAGATTACAGGGAATTACTTGAAAAAGAGTCGGATATCGATGCCGTTAAGATTATGACCCCGGACCATCACCATGCATATCTTGCTATTTCAGCCATGAAAAAGGGCAAACATGTGGTCACTCATAAACCCATTGCCAACCGGATGTCGGAAGGAAGGCTCACCATAGAGACAGCGAAAAAGTCAAATGTGAAGACCCATTTGCTGGCCTGGAGCGAAAGACCAGAATTTGGGCTCATTCTGAAATGGATCAATGATGGAGTAATCGGCAATTTAAAGGAGATCCACAATTGGTCATACCGTCCGGTATGGGAACAATGGCCATCCCGACCCACAGAATCCAAACCCATACCCGATGGCTTCAATTGGGAATTGTGGTTAGGACCTGTACCCGATTTAGCCTATCATCCCTACTACACGCACAATCGTTTTCGCGGATGGTACGACTTTGGAGGCGGAAGCGTTGCAGACATGGGACATTACAGTCTTTTTCCTCTGTTCCAGACCTTTGGAATCGACATTCCACCTATAGCTGCGAAGGCCTACGGAACCACTCATCGATATGTTGATGGCAATACCTATAAATGGGTTGAGAATGATGTTGCATTTCCTTTGTCCAGCCTGATTCAGATAGAATTCCCAAAACAGAAGAATCTTCCTGCTTTTGATCTTCTCTGGTATGATGGAGGCATGAAGCCCTTTGTCCCGGAAGAACTGAAGGAGGATAACCGTGATATGCCAAACGAAGGGATGATGTTTGTAGGTGATAAGGGAAAAATACTGGGAGGATTTCTCGGAGAAGATCCCGAGATCATTCCTTCCAGGCTCATGAAGGCCTATGAGGGAGAAAAAGAGCTTCCCGAAAGAGAACGGGAACGTCGTTCAAATACCTGGGCTGCAGCAATAAAAGAGGATAAAGAGTCTCCCGGTAGCTTCAAATATGCCGGGACAGTTACCGAGGCCATTAACCTGGCTGCTGTGGCATTAAGAGCAGGAAAAAGGGTAGAATATGATTCTAAGAAAATGAAGATCACCAATGATGATGCAGCCAATGCATATTTGACCCGGGAATACAGAAAAGGCTGGGAACTTTAATTCAAATCTTATCATAATGAACACGAGAAAACAGTATTCAAGAAGAGGATTCATTGAAAAAACTGCCTTATTGGGTGCAGCCGGACTGGCAGCTCCTGCTTTGCATGTACAATCGAAAACCAAAGCAACACCACACATGACTCACGATGATATATCCCTTGCCCAATGGGCATTGGTACAGGAAATCAGGGATGGTAAATGGAAGAACCTGGATTTTCCCCAAATTGCCAGGGAAGATTTTGACCTGAACGGGATTGAATTTGTCAATACACTGTTTGAAGTGCCCACCGTAAATTATCTCAATCAGCTGAAAAAGAATGCAGATGACCATGGGGTAAAGATGGTATTGATCATGATCGATGCAGAAGGAGATGGCTGTGAGCCCACCCCTGAGTTGAGAAAACAATTTGTGATCAACCACAGAAAATGGATTGATATCGCACATTATCTTGGTTGCAAGGCCATTCGAACCAATTGCAGGGGGCCTGAGGATGTGGATAAAAACGAGGCCTTAAAGTGGGCGGCAGAATCATACCACATGCTGTTGGAATATTCTATGCAGGCAGGAATCAGTGTATGTATCGAAAATCATGGAGGTGTTTCAAATGATGCTCACTGGATGGTAGCCCTCCTGAAGGAGGTAAATAACCTGTACTTTGGCTCCTACCCCGACTGGCGAGGACCCTCTGATGAATTCGATAACGTGGATTATCTTGAAAAGATGTTACCCTGGGCAGTGGGGATGTCCTATCGCAATCAACCCACTGAGGAGCTTACGGCACAAATGATCCAATTGAGTCGAGATTCAGGATACAAGGGATGGTACGGAATCGAATCAAGCGGAAGAGAAGCCATTTTCCAGGGAAAGGAGCTCCTGAAAAAGTATCTGAAAATCTAATGAAGGTTTACCCTTAAGGTAATTACAGTCCAATGGCTTGCTATTTATGGACTTCCACTTCGGGCAATTTTTCGTAGAAGTAACGTAACGCCGTAATGGGGCTTTGGACGGCTTTCTACAGGTGATTTCTTAACTGTCAATATTCGAGGACATTAAGGTTTGAAAAGTTGCGGATTAGGGTGTCCCGGGCTATTTTACAGAGTATACCCTTATCGACCA
>JAOZUK010000390.1 GCA_029938715.1 Bacteroidales bacterium
AGTTATTCGGGGGAATTTGAGGTAAGCTATGCAGGCTATTCTGGTGAAGTGCTCGTGGAGATAATCCAGTATGATTTAAAATTTGTGGTGATTGACAGCACCTATGATCCGGTCGACTCCTTGGAAAATGCATCCATTGAGATTGATGGCAAACCCGATGTACTATTTACAAGCAGTGAAGGTTGGGTGGTGTTTGATACCATTGGAAGAGTTGATTACATGGTAAAAAAGGCCGGTTATCTTACCGGTTATGGGAATGTGACCATCACTCAACCAGAAGTGCTCACCATTAGACTTGATCCCCTACGGCCCATTCATTTTGAAATATCGGGTTATAAAGGAGAACCAGTGCATGGGGCCATGGTACAAATTAATCAGAGGGTCCTTTATACTGATCTGAATGGGAGCGTTTCCACTGAGCTTTCCGATGGAGACTATCCCTATGTGGTTTCAGCAAGCAATCATTTGCTTTTCAGGGATACCCTTGAGCTTAGAGGCACTGTTGCTGATTCAACTATAAGGATTGAACTCGTACCAGTAAGCTATACTGTAACATTTGTAGTTAGTGATGGATTGGATCCTGTGGGCCAGGCTATGGTTGAGATCGATGATGAAATCCTCACAACCAATGCAAATGGTGTTGCTTCTGTGAATATGGTAGATGGCACTTATGATTACATTGCTTTTGCTGTGAATACCGATACCACCAAAGGAACCGTAGAGGTAGATGGAGATGCAGTAGTGAAAAATGTCGTGCTGACAAAGATCAGTTCTGTGGAAGCCTTATCACAAGATGGAATTCAGATCTATCCGAATCCTGCCAATGACTACTTTGTTCTTGAAATCGGAGAGATGACTGAAGCCTCAGTGCAGTTGATCAATGCGATTGGTGCAGTCTGCTTTGAATCCAGATTAAGTTCATCCACCACCACAATCCAACTGGATGGATTGGAAGATGGTGTATACATAGTCTTGATCAAAAATTCAGAGAAGCACTACACGGGGAAAATCACCTTGCATAGATAGGTAACTCATTAGTTGGTAACTGCAAAGTTACTTAATGCAAGAGTTACGAGAAAAAGTGTCAGAGATACACCTCCCGGAGGTTTTCCGATCCGATTTTTCTCTGGCCCTCTTCAATCTCATGGACCATCCTCGTAAGCTGCTCATTCACCGGTGTGGGGATACCAAACTCCCGACCTTTTTCAGAGATATACCCATTGTAGTTATTTATTTCAGTTTTCCGTCCCCTCTCCAGGCTCTGAAGGCTGGAGGACTTAAGTTTGCGGTATTTTATCCCGATCACCCTGATGGTAAGGTGACTTCTAAAATTTGCTAAAAGCCCGTGAGCTACAAACTTATAAAAGTCCAGCTTTCCCTTTGCACCCGGCGCCACGGCAACCCCCATGGCCCCGGCCACAAGCAGCGCCTCCCTGACAATTTCTATGAAGATGTTCCTGACTTTTTTGATTTTCATGAGTTCTCCCAGGTAGAGACCGCTTAGTACGCCCAGTGTGGTTATGCACGAGTTAATCATCATTTTTGAATAGAGCTCAGACAATATGTTGTCAACTTTCCGTATCTCAATAACATGCCCCATGATCATAGCAAGTCTGTGCAGAGCAGCATCCGCTTCCCGGTTCCAGTTGCCCAGCACACATTCACCCCCGGAAGACATCTCCACTTTTCCGGGCCCATGAAAGGTGCCTCCCCATCCCACCACACAACCTACGGTGCGCTCTTCTCCCACAATGCCGGCGAGGACAGGTTCACAAATTCCATTTTGCATGGAGACCACCCGGGAGTTTTCATTCAAAAAGGGGAGAATCCCCCGGGCCACTTCTTCCACAGCCTGACCTTTGGTGACGATCAGCACAAAATCGAAAATTCCCTCCAGCTGATCGAAGGTGGCCACTGAGGGAATGACCTGGGTAAATCTTCCGCAGTGGCCACTGATCTCAATGCCCGTGGTGCTGATCTTTTCAGCCAGGTCCATATGCTTTGTGACCAGTTGAATGTTATATCCTTTTTGAGCCAGTACACCTGCAACCACTCCGCCAATGGCGCCTGGGCCCACAATGCAGATCCTGAGCTGATTTTCTGTCGGAATCTCCTTATCCATAAAAGGTGAATTGTTTGAGGAACCAAAAATAGGATTCTTTTGCTCGGGTTACAAATGGGCTTCATCAGTTTCCAGGTCCACATCTGAAAGTAGCCCTTAAGATTCCTGATTCAGAAAATCTTCTAGTGAGGAGACCTTAATGCGATTGTTCAGATGATAGGATTCTTTCGTTTGAGCAATAATACAGGCCGTCTCGATATCCAATTCATCCAATGCCATATATAAGCCTTTTGTAGGTTTGGGAGCAGATGTAGCTTTAAATTCGATGGCCATTTTCTCTCCGCCTTTTTCAAGAATCAAGTCAATTTCATTTTCTGATGAGGTTCTGTAGAAAAACCGTGTTCATCTGGCCAGGATATTTGCAGCATGGCTCCCGTTCCTGGCTAAATAGTCAAACAATTTTTGGAGATCTGTTCTTTCTCTGGAATGGTATATAGCTGAAGAATAAGCTATATAATACCCCTTCCCTTTCATGATGCACCTGGCAACCAGGCGACTGTCAGGAGAATAAGTCTCCGGACCTGCACTCAGCGGAATAATGCAGTACAAATCCCGGTATAATTTCATTAACATGCCCATGCTTACCATTGAGGCAAGTACTTTGGAAAGATGGCTGGGATCCTTATCAGGAAATTCCGCAATAACATCCTTATAGCAAAAACAATTCTTGTTCTTGGCCGAAAACTTCTTAATGATCTCCCACTTCATCTTCAATTAGATATTAATTAGTGTTTTGTTCCATATAATAGGCCAATTGCAAGTTATTAATTATCCCTCAGGAGTCAATAATTAACCTTTTATAGTTTCAGAACACCAACAAAAACTTATTAATTACCCACAACCATTTTTCACGCAAGCTAATGGTCCCTAATGGG
>JAOZUK010000391.1 GCA_029938715.1 Bacteroidales bacterium
TCCCGTGGTCCACACAGGTCTGATGGATATTTTTCATAATGGTTTGAAGGCGGCTATCCACCTCCTCTCTTGACCAGGGAAGTCGCATGCTATTCTGAGTCATCTCCAGTCCCGATACTGCAACACCACCTGCGTTGGCTGCTTTTCCTGGTCCGTAAAGGATTTTAGCCTTCAGATATACCTCAATGGCCTCAGGTTTGGAAGGCATATTGGCCCCCTCACTTATGGCCATGCAGCCATTTTTCACCAGGGTTTCAGCATCCTCTTTGTCGATTTCATTCTCGGTAGCCGATGGAAATGCCACATCACACTTCACATGCCAGGGGCGTTTGCCTTCAAAATACTCACAACCAAACTTTTCCGCATACTCCTTGATGCGGCCTCTCCGGATGTTCTTTAGATCCATTACCCAGGCCAGCTTCTTGGTGTCAATTCCGTCGGGATCGTAAATGGTACCTGCAGAATCGGACAGAGTCACTGCTTTTCCGCCCAGTTCAGTGAGTTTCTGTACAGTAAATTGGGCCACGTTGCCCGAACCTGAAACTGCAGCTATCTTTCCTTTCAGGGAATCACCCTTATTTTTCAGCATCTCCTCTGCAAAATAGACAGCACCATATCCGGTGGCTTCCGGTCTGATCAGACTTCCGCCCCATTGAAGACCTTTTCCTGTTAACACTCCGGTAAATTCGTTTCTGATTCGTTTATACTGTCCGAACAGATAGCCGATTTCGCGTCCGCCCACTCCAATGTCACCTGCCGGTACGTCTGTATTGGGACCAATATGTCGGAACAATTCGGTCATGAAACTCTGACAGAAACGCATCACTTCATTATCTGATTTCCCTTTGGGATCGAAATCAGATCCTCCTTTTCCTCCTCCCATGGGGAGAGTGGTCAGGCTGTTCTTCAATACCTGTTCAAAAGCCAGGAACTTAAGTATTCCAAGGTTTACTGTGGGGTGAAAGCGAAGGCCTCCTTTGTAAGGGCCAATGGCCGAGTTCATCTCAATCCTGAAGCCCCGGTTGATCTCCACCTCTCCCTTGTCGTTGATCCAGGGTACCCTGAACAGGATCACCCTTTCAGGTTCGGCTATTCTCTCAAGAATCTTTGCGTGTTTATACCTGGGATTCTCCTCAATAAATGGGATCAATGATTCAGCCACCTCATGTACTGCCTGGTGGAATTCTGGTTCTGCTGGATTTTTGGCCTTAATACGGGCCATGAATTGTTCAACTTTTGGATCCATATCTGTTTTTTAGTGGTTTCATCTGAACGTAAATCTAAAATTATTTCGTACAGTGAGGTATGTCCTTTATCATGTGATACATATGTCGTTAAACATGATCAAATAACACATCTGTCAGGATCATTCCAGAGATATTTTCATTTTGTAGCGATTCCCAGGTTCTACTGAGATCCACTCCTTCAGCTCCATTTCCAAAAGAGTGACCAGCACCATATGAACCGGAATTCCCGTGAGCTGACTGAGGCTGTCTGGAGTGTTTCCCATGTTACTTTGCATTGAATGCAACAGCCTCATTTCCTGATCGGATGTTATAATTTCAGGAGCAATGATCTTTTTCGTTGCCAAAGGAACATCCCAGTTCAGGTACCTGATGATGTCTTCAGCGGATTCTGTAATTGCGGCAATCTCCCGGGTTATAAGCCTGTTGCAGCCACTTGATCTGTTATCTCCTACACGACCGGGAACTGCCATTACCGGTCGGTGGTAAGAAAAAGCCATATTTGCGGTAATCAGGGAGCCTCCGGTTTTAGCAGACTCTACCACCAGTGTCCCCTGTGACAGGCCGGCAATGATCCTGTTCCTGCGAAGGAAGTTGTTACGTTCCGGTCCCATGCCGGAATGGAAATCGGTTACAAGTGCACCCTGCTTTGAAATCTTAACCGCAGTTTCCCTGTGCGAAAATGGATATATGGTATCCATCCCATGACCCAGAACTGCCACCGTAGGCAAGCCATATTCAAGGGCGGCCCTGTGAGCGATCACATCGATGCCATAAGCCAGTCCGCTAATAATGGTGGGCTTTGGGGTGAGTTCGGATAGACTCTTAATGATCTCTCTACAGAGATTTCGTCCATAACTAGTAGCCTTTCTTGTGCCTACCACGCTCAGACTCCGCTTTGAATACAATCCCTGTGCTCCGCGACTGTATAATATGATTGGAGCGTCCTCGCACTCCGTCAGCAATGCCGGATAGTCTGGATCTTTAAAGTAGAGTGCTTCAATGCGATGCTTCTCTAGGAATCTGATTTCAGTCTCTGCTTTGGACAAAAGCCCTGGAGTATTGAGTGCCCTGGACAAAAAGGGCCCGATCCCCTCAATCTTCTGAAGAGAGCCAGTAGTCTGATTAAAAACTGCCCTTGCTGATCCTATTTTCTCAATCAGTTTTCTGGCGGTTATAGGACCAATGGAGGGAGCCATGGTCAGTGCGATCTGATACTTAAGTTCCTCTATGTTCTTCTGAGGCATCTCTTTTTACAGGATTTATGTGATGAGAGACTTATTATCGATGCCGGAACATGCAAAATCAGTGCAAATCCCCGGCACGCTTCAGATCCTTCGGAACAGGTTCCCTTACTTTTGGATATTTCTTGGAAAGAATAGTAACTGCTACCTATTTCTCAAAGTGCTTTCACGATTTTTATGGTTACCCACCAGGGGAGGTTAGAAAGCGTTTTGTGTCAAAACCAGGTTCAGGCAAGAATCTTGATCATATTGGAAAACCTGAGAACCAGATAAAATCCATTGCCGTACTTCCTTTTGACAATTACACGAAAGATAACAGTCAGGAATTTCTTGTTTTTGGAATGCACGATGCCTTAATTGAAGAAATAGGTCAGTTGGGAACAAATAGAGTGGTATCGAAAACATCTGTATTGACATATTTGGATTCAGATAAGACCATCAAAGAGATTGCTTCTGAATTGGATGTGGATGCCATAGTTGAGGCATCGGTACTGTTTGTCAATGAA
>JAOZUK010000392.1 GCA_029938715.1 Bacteroidales bacterium
AGCAGTAGAGTTAATCGAGTACAATTCGACAAGGTGTCCCGATGACGAAGACAGGTGAGGAAGAAGCTGTCATCAGGTTACTCGACATGAATGGAAGAGTAGTTCGCAACGAAAAAATGCCGGCAGGCCACCAGATTTACGAGCTGAATATCCATGATTTGGTACAGGGTATGTATGTCCTGCAATGGATAGAGTCCGGTCAGATCAGGGGGATCGAGAAGATTGTTAAAACCAGATAGAATATCCTTTTAAGATAATCCCCAATTAACATCCTCCCTGCACTCTTTTTTTCTTAGGCCGTGGAGCTATTTTCGGTAATGCAGGTGCAGCCTGGCTGGAATTGGTTTCCACTACAGCTCCTCCTCCAAGTGCCTGTCCGGCTCCCTTTCTGAAATCGTATTTCGCGATCTCTTCGTTAGGACTGGTGGATGCAGGTTTTTCGGGATTCATGATGGTTTCTACCCAGTAATTAAGGCCTCCCTGCAGCACATAGTTGTTCTGGTATCCCAGCTGTCGGGAGAGCATCCATGCCTGATTGGCATTTACTGTACTGTTAGAGTAGAATACATTGTAACGCAGGTCCTGATTAATGTAGTCTTTCCACTGCTCTTCCAGTAAGGAAGAGAGGGGGATATTTATTGCCCCTGGAAGATGGTATTTCTCATAATCATCCTCACTTCGTACATCCACCAGTAACAGAGAAGGATCTTTGCTTACGATCATGTGGGCTACTTCATCGGGGGAGAAGTATTGCATCCCGCTGTTTACATGCTCCAGTAAATCTTGGGGAGAGAGTTTATATGGATGGGTGGTATCGGCCGGTACAGCTGCAAGAATGAGTCCCAGGGGGATAAGAAACAGGGCTAAATATAATCTTGGTTTCATAAAAGTATTTTTGTAATTAAATTATTCAATAAATAAACGTACAACCAGGGAATAAGTTTTTGCAAAGTTTAATATTCTTCCCTGTGGAATTTCTTTTCGGCCCATTCGCCCACCCAGAACATTCCCAGAGCAGTGAAGATGATTCCAAGGACTACAATCCCGTCTTTTAGACCAAGTGCCTGGCTCAGAGTGGGTGTACCCCTGAATGAACCTTTATAGAAATCTTCCAGAAAAGGGTAAACTTCTGCAAAGATCATCACTCCCAGGAACATCCCGGCTATAAAGAACATTGCATCGATTTTTCCGATGGAAGCAGCACAGAAACTTGTACCCGGACAGAATCCTCCTATGATAAAACCAGCACCCATAATGACACCTCCGATGATGGTAGACCAGAGGTAGGTTGGATTGATGTAAACCATATCAAGGTCTATCCAGTCGAAAAGACTCATAAAGAGCATGCCCAGCATGGCGACGATGGCCGCTGTAAAGAATACCTTAAGTACGACAGTGTCGTAACCGTAGAACATTCCGGCTAATTTCCTGCTGGATGAAAAACCGCTGCTTTCAAGTACAAATCCGAATCCGATACCAATTATAAATGCCAGGAAGAAATTGGTATTCTGTGTAATAATATCGTTAACAATTAATGGTCCCATTTTTCTGATATATAAATGTTAAATCCAGTTTTTTCTGAAGAACCAGGCCAATGCAAAGGCGGTTCCAAAAATAAATGCCATGGAGATAAAACCACCCAATGACATTACTGCCATTCCACTTAAGGCAGAGCCACTGGTGCATCCCCTGCCCAACTGTGATCCGAATCCGAAAAGAATCCCCCCAATGATGGCAAAAATGATCCTTCGTTTAGACGTGATTTTCGGGGAGTGTTCAACTTTGAACTTAAGACGGTTAAAAACAGCACCCGAGATAAAAGCTCCTACAATGACTCCAAGCATCTGGAAAACCAGCCACGCTTTCAGAGGCCCTTCCGGATGTGATTCATTGTACTCGTTGTAAAATAGTGTATTTTCTGCATGGCCCGGGGTCACTGTGTTGACAGTGGCAACAATGACACTCTTGGCAGCCCCACTGGCACCGAGGCCTCTTCCGGATATGAAATTAGCCGCAAGCAGGACAAGTCCAAGCAATACACCTCCCAGATAGGGGTTGATGTACCTGGTTTTCTGTTTTGGTTTTTTTAATTCACTCATATTCATATATTTTTCTAAAAATTCACACTATCCACTATTCACTAATAAAGCCACCGGCTTTCCTGTCCTGCATACGAAATCAGGAACCTGAGCATAAGGCTCCCGAAAAGGACAAGAGTAGCTGGAATAACCACCGGTATTTTAAACTTTTTGAGTTCGAGTACCTCAAGGAAGACTGGTACGATCATTCCCAGGATCACCACAAAGATCCAGAATGGAGCAGTCCAGGGTCCGCCCAGAAACAGCTCGGCAGCGTTGATCTGGACCTGTGTGCTTGCCAGGAATCCCATAAACATATGGACGATCAGAAAAAGCTCCACCACGATGATGCCAATATCGATCTTGGCGAACATGGTTCTCTCTTTGTGTTTCTTTGACAAGAGCATAATCACTGCGGCTCCCGCCGAGAGTCCGGAGGCCAGGAAAAGAGGTCCTAGTATGGAGGTGTTCCAGAGCGGCCTGGCGTTGAATGCAGAAAAAAGGATCCCTGTGTATACTCCCAGGATGACTGAGGAGGTACCCATCACCCATGCGATGGCCTTTTTCTGTTTGGTCAGGAAGGCATTCAGGTCCTCAAGGATTTTAAACTTCCAGTCCCACCTGGGAAAGATCTCTTTAATGTGGATGGCCGACCATATAAATGAGAGGGGAGTGACCAGCATCAGGACCCAGGCACCCCATGACATGGGTGATTCCAGGCGGATGGTGGTATATAGTCTCCAGAAGTAGAGTTGATGTTTCAGGTCGAGCAGAAGAGCAAACAGGCCCAGAACCAGTACCCAGGGAACAATATGCGGGGCAATTTTCACTGCAGCCTTGTATTTATTCTCCTTGCCCATAAGGGTGAAAAATGCTGCAAAAAACAGAATCCCGGCCGCCAGTCCCCCGAGAAAAA
>JAOZUK010000393.1 GCA_029938715.1 Bacteroidales bacterium
GCCAGTTTCCTGTTTGGTTTCTTTCTCAAATCCCTGTATTCTGCCTGGGTGGCTAAATAGAAGAGCGGTTCCATCAATTCTTTTGGACTCTTCACATCGGGAAAGGTCCCCCCGAAATTGAAGATAGTGAGTCCGTCATCGACTTTTTCGTCCACCTGGATATAATACATTCCCTCCAGTCGAAGGTTATAATTCGCAGTATCAACCAGTGGGAACCTAAAAATGGTATCCGGAGTTACTTTCACAGTATAATCTGCTGAAGCAGTGATGGGGGCGCGGGGAAGTTCACTGTCTAGTTCAAAATATTTTACTGTGATAGAATCCACAGAAGGATCCCGGTATTGAAGAGTGAATTTTTCATCCCCAACGAAGAACCTCATAAATTTAGGGTACCCCGAAAACAAAGAGATCACTTTAAAATTCTGGGCACTATAGGGATTGCTTTTATCAATGTAAAGGTATTCCAGTCCGATGCTTCCCCTGTTAAGATCCCGGGTATCGAGCTTCAGCAGGTAACGGTTTCCCTGTCGCACCGGAATGGTCAAAGTGGCAAAAAAGGCGGGACTCTTCTCATCCCGACCTCTGAGTTTATAAGTAACTGAAGCCGAATCAACCACAGTATTGTCCAACCCGGGTTCACCCATCTGCATCAGCTGGTATTTTAGTGTTAGCAGTGCCCTGAATTCTGAATCCTCGTTGGCCTGATCAAATCTTAATTCGGAAGGATAAGCCCTGATGTATAGTACTGAAAAATTTTCGCTTTCGTGAAAAATTGAATAATCGGGATGGAGTGCAAGCTTGCTTGGATTATAGAGCGATGCCAGCTGGCCTGTAGGGCTCTCAGTTGTTGTACTCTTTGTGGAAGCACAACTCCCTAAAAGTCCAATCAGAACCAGGATGATGACAAAGCCAGAAACTCTCCTTACCATGTTCTTAAAATTAATCAATTTCTTTTTCCCATCGCCTTTTCCAGCGAAGTGGTTTGCTTCTCCCATGACGAGAGCGCCTCATCCAGTCTGGATTTGAGTTTTTCATAATCTTCATACACCTGCATTCCGGTAATGTTATCAGGATTCATCAGTAACTCATCCATTTTTGAAAGTTCTTCTTCAATCTCCTCGATCTCGCGCTCCAGTGCTTTCACACGATTTGAAATCTTTCTGATCTTCTTTTCATTTACCTTCTTCTCCTCATAACGGATTTTGTTATCAGTTATAGCTGGTGGTTCCTGAACCTCACCACTAATTTCTACAACCGCCTTCTTCTTGCTACCCGAGTCGGATGATTTAGTATTAACCGGGGTTGATTTGCGTTCAACCTCCTGTAAGGTAGAGAGTTTTCTGCGCTGTAAAAAATCGTAGATTCCTCCCAGATGCTCTTTTACCTTATGATTTCTGAACTCAAATACTTTATCCACAAGTCCGTCCAAAAAATCCCTGTCATGAGAGACCACAATAAGCGTACCATCAAAGGCCAGTAAGGCATTTTTTAGAATATCCTTGGATCGCATATCCAGGTGGTTGGTAGGCTCATCCAGAATAAGCAGGTTGAAAGGCTGCAGCAGCATCCTTGCCATGGCCAGCCTGGATCTTTCTCCTCCAGAAAGCACCTTAACCTTTTTGTCTACGTCCTCTCCCCGAAAAAGGAATGCTCCTAAAATATCACGGATTTTGGTTCTTATATCCCCCACTGCTGACTGGTCGACAGTATTTAGTACAGTCAGGTTCCCGTCCATTAACTCATCCTGGTTCTGTGCAAAGTAGCCCAGCTCTACATTGTGCCCCATTTTCAGATTACCGCTGTAATCAAGCTCACCCACCATGATTCTTGAAAGGGTTGTTTTTCCCTCTCCATTCCTCCCCACAAAGGCCACCTTCTCTCCCCTCTCAATCACAATATCAATATCATCCAGCACCCTGTGCTCTCCAAAAGATTTACTTAGCCCCTGTGCTTCAGCAGCAATGGTACCCGATCTTTTGGCCGGTGGAAATTTCAGATTCATGACCAGGTTATCCTCCTTCTCGACCTCAATGCGATCAAGCTTATCCAGTTGTTTGATGCGCGATTGAACCTGCACTGCTTTGGTAGCTTTATATCTGAACCTGCTAATAAAATCCTCTGTATCCTGAATCAGTTTCTGCTGATTATCATAAGCTGCATTCTGAACGGCAATCCGCTCCTCCTTCAGGACCACATACATTGAGTAGGAGACTTTATAGTCAAAAATTTTACCCAGTGAAAGCTCAATGGTCCGGTTGGTCACGCTGTCGAGAAAAGCACGGTCGTGCGATATGATCAGAACCCCGCCAGGATAACTGATAAGGAACTCCTCCAGCCACTGTATGGATTCAATATCGAGGTGATTGGTAGGCTCATCAAGCAATATAAAATCTGGTCTGCGAAGCAATATCTTGGCAAGCTCCACCCTCATTCGCCAGCCTCCGCTAAACTCATGAACCGGTCTGTTCATATCCTTCTTTTCAAACCCGAGTCCGATCAGGGTTTGCTCCACATCGGCATGTATGGTATGTCCTCCTTCCAGTTCAAACTGCTCATTGACATTCGAAAGCTCCTGTATTAACGCCAGGTATGCCGACGATTCATAGTCAGTTCTCTCTCCCAGCTCGGCAGTTATGCTATTAATTCTTTTCTTCAGCGCAATCACATGCGAAAAAGCATTCAGGGTCTCTCGATAGAGGGTTTTGCCCTTGGTATGCTTCATCTGCTGAGGTAGATACCCAACCGTTTTACTTAAGGTTTTTACCACCCTTCCCTCATCAGGTTCCTGTTTCCCTGCTATCAGATTTAATATAGTGGTCTTCCCTGCACCGTTCCTCCCCACAAGACCAATCCTGTCACCAGGTTTTACCTGGAAACTGACCCTGTCAAAAAGGATAAACGCCCCAAACCGTATGCTCACACCATCAATGGATATCATCTCATTACTTTCTGCTTTCTACTTTCTACTTGCATACTTTCTACTTTCTACTT
>JAOZUK010000394.1 GCA_029938715.1 Bacteroidales bacterium
ATACCGGAAGGCGTTTCAAAGGCTGTCTTTTATCAAAACAGTCCTTGAAACCTCTTTCAAGATCCATGAGCTTCTGCTGCAAAACCTGTGAAGGGCACTCCTTAAAAAAACCATACTCGTCAGACTTTTCCACAGGGTAAGCCAAAAAGCAAGTTCGTTGTACCACAGTAGAGACTGACCCTTTTCTAATCGGTCCAAATTCAGGGCAAGACTCTTGTTCCACAAAAAACGCGAAGAACCACAAATACGGGTCAATTGACCTTCGATATCCCCATTGGTCTTAAGTTGATATTTATATGCTTTTTGTACCTTAAACATCTCTATTAAATATACAAATATTATTGATATTATGCAAAATATATCGCGTCTAAAATATTCTATTTGTGCGATTTACAGACATTTGGTCTTTATCCTCGATTTTGGTTTATATCAGGTTCGAGTCAACAGAAACAAAGCCTACACTTACTAAGAGGTTAATGCTGTTTATTACAAATTATCGAAGTATATTTAGAGAAAGTTTTTTATGTCCTGATATCCCGCACCTGAAGAGAGCGGGTTTTACGGACAAATGTGATAAATGATCCAAGACTCCTTAAAAAACTGAATAAGAACATCTGGGAGTTCCGGACCAGAATTCAAAACAAGCAGATTCGCCTCTTTGCGTTTTGGGACAAAAGAGACCATAAAACCTCACTAATTATTGCCACACATGGGATCATCAAAAAGGCACAAAAAATTCATTCTAAGGAGATCTCTAAGGCTGAAGAACTGAGAAAGGAGTATTTTGAATTCAACTAAAGAACTAAAGGCAATATGAAAACCTATACCATTGAGGAAATCACTGATGAGCACATTGGCAAAAAGGGAACCACTGATAGGGACAGGTTTGATTTTGAACTTAAGCTTGATGTTCTTGGAGAGATGATAAAACGCGTCCGGTTGGAAAAACACCTAACCCAGGAGCAACTTGGAAAGCTTATTGGAGTTCAAAAAGCCCAGATCTCGAAAATTGAAAACAACATCAAGGATGTCCGGCTTTCGACAATTATGAGGGTTTTCTATGCCCTGAAAACCAAAGTGAAGATGAGCATTGAATTTAACCCGGATTCACAGGTGGAGTTTACCGGCTAGAAGCAAATAACAGGCTCAAATTCAGCTAACCGCTTTCAGACCATAATAATGCTATTTTCCATGCTTTTATATCACCATTTTTCTCAACTGCCTGAAAAGCAACTCTATCGCCTTGCTTGAATTTCTTGTTGCGGGACTTTCCACGATGAATTGGAAATGCATCTGAAGGGAAAGGCCATGTTTTCCAGTCTTTGACATCCGCTCGAACGAAATAATACTTTCTCCGGCCTTCTTGTAGATAGTCAACCGTACCTGTGGCATCGCATTTTATCATCCTGAATTTCGTCTGCTTTCAATTTAGGCAAAATTCTGCCCATTAATCAGGTTTTCATATATTTGAGTAAAGCTAGTCTCCCTAACCATGAGCAGAGGATTTGTGAAAGAAGACGATCAGGAAGAAATTCCAATCGTTCCACCAAGAGCCGATCTACCAGAAGGAGTAGTAAACTATATGACCCAGGTGGGTATGAAGGAACTATTGACCGAAAAACAGATGCTGGTCAATGAAAAGAGCAACCTTGATAGTTCCAACGAAGACGAGCACCGAATTGCTATGAACCATATCAATGCAAAATTGCAACTCTTGAACAACAGAATCGTCACGGCCAAAATAGTAAACGTAAACGATCAAGCTCCTGATGAAATAAGGTTCGGTGCATTGATAAGGCTCAAAATAGAAGCAAACAAAAACATCCAGACTTTTCAAATAGTAGGCGTTGATGAGGCAGATATCTCCAAAGGGAAAATCTCCTTTACATCACCCCTGGCCAAAGTACTAATCAATAAAAAAATTGGGGACAAAGCTATTCTAAAACGAGGTCAGGAGGATCTGGTTTTTGAAATCATTGATATTGTATATTGAAAAGAGCAAAGAAAACACCATTGCTTAATTACTTGACCTAACGGTAGTATTCTCTTGGATGCATCCGCCAACCAGGTAGTTTTTTCCTTTCTGGAGGTCCTGAAAGAAAATGTCTTCACTGCCGGGAAACTGGACTGCACAAATAGCCAGCTTCTGACTGGATTCTTCGGTAAGGGTTGGATCCACCCTTGAGGCAACCTGGTACATGTCAGCTGCTGCCCAGTAAGCAGTTTGCTGATGGAAGTCATCACCCAGCTGTTTGCGGCAGGCGATGAAGGCATCTCCAAGGGCAATGTAAGCCTTGCCGTAATCATTTCTGTTGATAGTGGCTTCCCTGGCAAAATCGATGGCCCCGCAGTGATCTCCCTTGGCCAGGCTAACGACGCTGAGCTCGTAAAACCATTCTGCCCTGGTTTCATTTGCCAGGCTTTCATCCTGTACAGCCATCTGGAGGTACCATGCGGCCCTTTCAAGATCGTTTCTGCTGATAAAAAGCATGGCCAGCTGATGGGCCGATTCTGGACCAGGATCTATTTCGTAAAGTTTTTCAGAAGCAAGGGCATAGAGATCCGACTGTTTGCATCCTGCAAATGTATAAGAGGTAATCACCTTTTCAAGCAGGTCCGGGTCCCCGATGTTTTGCATAAGCTGTGGTCCGAAATAGAGATCCAGTCCTTCACAAGAGAGAATACCTTCTTTCTGTATCATTTCATCGACTGAGGCCATTGTTCTTTTCTTACGGGAACTACTTCCCTCCTGCTGTTCCAAAAGTCCGGTGACCAGGAAGTAATCTTCCAAGGCCTGACTGTTGTCGATCATAGATCCATTGTGCATTATGAGGCCGGCTGAAATGTAATTGAGCATGACTGACTCCCTGGATCTGGTTCCCTGAATTTCCAAGCTCCTTTTGAGCATGCCATAGGCTGCCAGTACCTGTTCCTTATCAGAACTCCGGTACCTGAGCAAATCGCTTCCCTTGCGGCCAAGGATATTCCC
>JAOZUK010000395.1 GCA_029938715.1 Bacteroidales bacterium
GTTATGCAGCCATGGTCTACAGCCTTGATGAGAATGTGGGAAGAATCCTGGCAAAGATCGATGAACTGGGGCAAACGAGTAACACCCTGCTGATTTTCATTTCAGACAATGGAGGTTTTATCAGCCGCTGGGAGAACCAGGTGGTTACCTCCAACTATCCCCTGCGTTCGGGCAAAGGAGCCCTCTATGAGGGGGGCGTAAGAATTCCTATGATTGTCAGGTTTCCCGGAATTACAAAACCGGGTACCATTTGTGATCAGGCTGTGAGCACCATGGATATCTACCCGACAATCCTGGATGCTCTGGGTATTGAAAACACTGAAGGCCTCTCCAGTCCGGATGGTGAAAGCCTCTTTTCTCTTTTCAAGGATCCCGATGCAACCCTGAACCGGAAGTACCTTTTCTGGCACTATCCGCATTACTACGTTCCCAATGCAACTCCTTCAAGTTCAGTCAGGTATAAAGAGTGGAAATTGATTGAATTTTTTGAGGACGGACATATTGAGTTATATAACCTGAACGATGATCCCGGAGAAGAATTTGATCTTGCAGAAGAATTTCCGGGAAAAGCCTGGGAGCTTCAACAAGTTCTGAAAAACTGGAGGGAAAAGGTCGGTGCACAGTTGCCGTCTGATAATCCTGAGTTGTGATTTAGCCCAAATCTCTGAGAGTTAAGTAGAGCTTCTTATACTTACTAAATTGCTTATTATAGCACTCAACATTGTTCTCAATTGGTTCCACTTCACACTTTTAGCACCACCGCCTGTTGCAATAAACTCATTGATAAGCATTCCCGATTTCTCCATCAACTCAAGATTTAAGCGCATTTCATAGGCTACACCCTCCAGCAAAGCTTTCATAAATTCATACCTCGTTGTTGAAAGGCTTAAGCCTGTAACTGCCCCTCGTGTGCTTGTATCAAAATAAGGGGTGCCTGAGGGTGTAAAATAGGGCAATACAAGTAGATTGGTAGGTTCTTCTGGTATACTGTCAACCAGAATTGAGTAGGGATCTTTTCCTGATTTTTCTGCCTCATCAATCTCCGTCTGTCCGAATTCGTCCCGAAACCACTTGAGAATATTTCCCCCGGTTAAACTATATGCCACCGTTGTATATGTACCAGGCAGCGGAAAATCATAACAGCTGAGGTTTCCATTGTAGAGTTCTGAACTCTGTCTGAACTCTGAAAGAGCCGGACAGAAGCAATCAACCGTACCGGTGGCATACATCGAGCTTCCCGGCTCTGTAATGCCAGCCCCAAGCGCTCCTACAGTCTGATCATGACCGCCGGCTACAACTTTAACACCCCTTCCCAGGCCTAGTCCGGCGGCAATCTTATCAGGAATAATCCCTACTATGGCTCCGCTTTGAAGTGGCTTTGCAGCCACTTGTTCCAATATCCAGTCCCAGGTAATTCATCTGCTACTTAAATGAAATAAACGGGAAGTCAAGATAGTTTAAGAAAGCTTCCTCAAGCGCAGCTCTTACATGTCCGGTTGTAACACTCACATGATGCCTGTAGCCACCATATCCTATGGTTCTTAAATGATCCTGGAGATTGTTGATCTGAACTACCCCGGCGCATCCGAAATATCCCTCTGGTATTACATCTGCGGTGATTTCCCCTTCACCCATATAGAATTCGAGTTTTCCATCTTTCGTTACAGCACTGGAAAAAGTAATCTCATTGGGAGCTATCCTTCCAACATTACAGCCAAAACCACATCCTGCACCCAACTCCTTGGCAAACATCGGATGGTCGATGATCTGCCCTTTCGCGGTCATCAGTGACTGTGGTACCGGTCCGCAGTGGAACAGAATACATTTATCCTCTTCCTCTCCCCAATTGTTGTTCCAGTCCAGGCAAGTGGCCGGATTACCTGAAGCAAGGGAGAGGGCATGCATGGCAACAGCATTGCAAACATCCAGTTCGCAGGCAGCAGGGACCCCCCTGTCATTCAGTTCACTTAATAAGACACAGGGCGCCACCTTCAGCTGTTTCTCAAGTTCCAGCCAGCACCTGATAGCAATGGCATCCATCTTGAACTCTTCGATCACTTCATCGATCACCACACCCAGCTTAACCAGGTTTGAAAATGCCGTATCAGGAACACCGGTCCAGTTTGTGTAGTTTTTCAGCTTTTCGGTCTTGGCCCGATAGGAATCTTTCGTGGTGTCAAAATTATTCACCCTGGAAATAATCTCAGACAGATCAAGCGTTTCAGTGGTAATACCGTACTTCTGAAGGGTAAGCTCATCAAACCTGACTGTCTTAAATGCGGTGGTCCGGGCTCCAATTGCACCCACGGTAAACCTTTGCATTCCATTCACCACGCTGCAAACGGCATCAAATGTCCTGATGTGCTCCCTGAATTTCTCACCCGAAGGGTGTACCACATGAGGCGTAAAACTGGTAAAGGGAAGTCCATATTGGGTAAATACATCCATCACGGAGAATTTCCCGCAAAAGGCATCTCTTCTCTCTGCATTACCCATCTTATCTATCTCATCGGGATAAGCATGGATCAAAATCGGAACCCCGCAATCCTGCAGGGCAGAAACTGCACCCGTTTCATCACCGAAGTTCGGAAGACAGAGGATTACTCCGCCAAATTCACCCTCATGTTCTTTCAGAAAACCGGCATATATCTCACCATCGGCAGAAGATTCTATGGCCCCATACCGGGTAGCATCCTCATCCAGCATCAGGGTTTTATGGCCCAGCTTACTCAGGACCTCAGAGATCTCTTTCCTGGCCAGGGCCACCAGTTTCTCCGGGAAAAAACCCCGGTTGCCAAAATAGAGTGCGAATGTTGTTTTTTCTCTCATTATAGATTTAGAATTGCGAACGAAAATATGATTAATAAAAATAGAGTATTTTACCCGGAGTCTAAATTTTCTTTTTAAGCGTATCAAATACACTAATAAATAGATGGGGCCTCAATTCAACGTTCGGCTTAAGACCTCATTCTGGGTTTCGGT
>JAOZUK010000396.1 GCA_029938715.1 Bacteroidales bacterium
TTACATTGGAATGGGTCCGCTTAAGCCCTGCCGGAACGCTGGCATCTCCGGTCAGTCCAACTTCCAGTCCAATCTCAGTGGCTTCACGCACTGCGTGACCAATAGCTCCCAGTGATTCATCACCCATAAAGGGAGGGCCTGCAGTAACCACATGATCCGGATCAACCCATCCGGCCACGTCCCAAATATCTATGCCTCCCATGCCTTTTTCTTTGAACTCCTGAAGTTCCTCAGTCATTCTGGAAAGATCAAAATTTCCATTCACCAAACACCAGTAACCTTTAGGTCTTGCCGAAACCGGCGGGTCCAGAAAATTCTCCTCAAGTGTCTGGGAAAATCCAGGATCCGGGACCAGCAGGAAACAGAGGCCTAACATGAAAACAATTAGCTTTTGGCACCCGGTGGCATAGCTTCTGAACATTTCCCATAGAATTTATAATTCACCGGTCAAGGTAATGGTTCAGAACCAGCATGGTTTTGCTGGATGTACTAATTGCTTTTGTGAGCGTATCAAATGGAGCTCATATACTCTTTGGGGGCTTTTCCGAATTGCTTCTTGAAGCGTGTAGTAAAATGAGAGGTATTTTTGAATCCGACATTATAGGCGACTTCCGATACATTTTGATGGCCCTTGCTAAACAGCTGAGCAGCCCTTTGAAGCCTGTAGGTAATAATAAAATCAGATACCGATTGGTTATTGGTGAGTGACTTTATTTTCCGGAACAGTTGTGCACGACTTATGCCAACCTCCCTGATCAGCGTATCAATATTGAATTCGGAATTGGAGATATTGTCCTCAATGGATCCAAGAATCTTCCGCAGAAGCTTTTCATCAGTAATGGTTGGAGAAAACGATTTTGCGTCAGGAACAATGCCGGAGTAAAACCGGCTCTTCATCTCCTCCCTTGACCTGATGAGATTATCTACTCGTTTCTCAAGTATATCAATATCAAAGGGCTTAATCACATAGTCGTCGGCGCCTGTGTCATAGCCTGTCTTTCGAAGTTTTTCATCGGCCCTGGCTGTTAGCAGGATGATGGGAATATGGCTGGTTGCCTCATTGGTCTTCATCTGCCTGCAGAGTTCAATTCCATTCATTTCCGGCATCATAATATCACAGATTGCAAGGTCAGGATTTGTCAGCAACGCCTTTTCTAAACCCTCCCTTCCATTTACGGCCACCTGGATATTGAATCTTTTTTCAAACTGGCTCCCCAGATAATGGCAAATATCAGGATTGTCTTCAACGATCAAGAGGGTCTTAAGCTCCTTATTATGAGGCTTTCGCTTGAACAGCCATCTGTCTGGCAAATAAGATAATGCTTTTTGACCCTGATGACGTTTCTCAAAAATGACCTCATCATCTAAAACCTCATCTTTGCTATAGAAAGATTTTGATACTGGGATCTGAACCGTAAACTTACTCCCCTTCCCATCCGTACTCTGAACAGAGATTTCCCCTTTATGCAGTTCCGTCAATTTCTTTGCCAGAGAGAGACCTATTCCTGTTCCCGGAATATTCTGTGTCCGGGAATCATCAATCTGGGCAAATCGCTCAAATATCCTGTCAAACTCTGCTTCAGGTATCCCAATTCCCGTATCACTCACAGTGATCCGGGCATAGTCGATTGATTGTGCTTCCCTGATAACCTTAAGTGAAAGATTCACTTTCCCATTATCAGGTGTATATTTAATGGCATTGGATAAGATATTATAGAGGATCTTCTCAATCTTATCATAGTCGAAATAACAATGAAGCGTTTTAAGTTCAGAATTAACAGTGAGGCTGATACTTTTATAATTAGAATGAAGATAGAAAGGTTCTGCAATGCGCTCAATACTCTCTACCAGGTTGCCCTTCCTGACTTTTAATTTGAGGGTTTCACCCTCGATTCTTGAAATCTCAAGCAGCTGATTGATTAACCTGAGTAACCGCTCTGCATTCCTCTCTACCAACGCCAGCTCGTCCATCAATTTATCATCTTTCATCACCTCTTTCCGTATCATATTTCGGACCGGCGAAAGGATAAGGGTCAGGGGTGTTCTGAACTCATGAGAGATATTGGTAAAAAACCGGGTCTTGATCTTGTCCATCTGGCTCAATTTTTCCGACTTCTCCTCGATCACCTGATAAGACCTTGCATTGTCAAGTGCAATGGAGATATAGTTGGCCATATTCTTAAGAATATCCATATGCATATCGGAATAGGAGTTCCTCCGAAAACTCTTTATTACCAATAATCCGGATACACTTTTATCGATGGATACAAGAGGAATATAAATGGATGACCGGGGCATTTTCTCGCCCGTGTAACCCATTACATCCTTGCTAAGGAAATTACTGATCTCCTTCTCTACATCATTCATCAAAACAATCTTGTTTTGATTGATGCACCAGGCAGAAAAGCGATCCTCATTGTCAAGGGATATGATCTCTGTTTTCAGCGGATTATGTTTGTCTGTCCTTCCCCACAACTTCACATTTCGCTGCTCCCGGTCAACGATTCCAATATAAAAGACAGATGCATCCATCAGCTCATTAATGTGGTCATAAACCCTGCTGATAATCTCTTTGACCCTGATTGCAGAGGTAATATTCTGCCCAATTTCGTCAAGTAGCTTTAAGTTTTTATTCTGCCTTTCCAGTATCTTACTCTGATTCTCAATATGCTCTTTCTGTGTCAGTATCTCCTCATTTGTCACTTCCAGTTGTGTATTTGCATATTCAAGTTCAGTGGTCCGCTCCCTTACCTGTCGCCTTAGAATCTCCCTCTGTTTCTTGAGCTTAAATGTCCTGTACCTGAAATATGAGATAACGATCCCCGTGAACAGCAGCACACCAAGTACCTTAAACCACCATGTTTGCCAATAAGGAGTGAGGATGGTCAGCTCAAGAGTTGTTTCGGGACCGCTCACCGTCTGGTTCGAGTTTGTCACCTTCACCCTGAACCGATACTCATCCGGGGGCAGATTGGTATAGG
>JAOZUK010000397.1 GCA_029938715.1 Bacteroidales bacterium
TCATTAATGAAATTATGTCTGCTAATCTTTCAAGCCTGCAGGATGAATTTTGGGTCGATAAGCAAGTATGCCCTGTGGGAGATTGCAATTGGTGGTTTGAACAAATGGGTGAGAACACCTGGGATGGGGATTATCCCGATTGGATTGAAATCTATAACAGAGGCGGCACATCAATCAATTTAGACGGATATGGATTAAGCGATAATCGTGAAGTGCCTTACAAATGGACATTTCCATCGGTACCTGTAGAAGCAGGAGGACGACTTGTGGTCTTTGCTTCGGGAAGGAACATCACAGATCCCGAACCGGGCAATCTGATGCACACTAATTTTAAAATTGACAGCGACGGAGAAACAATAATTCTAAGCGATGCGACAGGAAATATTGCAGATCAATTTGATTTGGTGGCCATCCCTCCCGATTTTTCAAGAGGCCGACTTCCGGATGGAGCCTCGTCCTGGGTCATTTTCGAGAATCCAACTCCTCAGTCGGCCAATGGAGGTACGCTCTTTAGCGCTTTTACCGATGTGGTAACAACTTCGCACGACGCTGGTTTCTACCCATCCTCTATTTCTGTCTCACTATCCACAACATCAGACAAAGCTGAGATAAGATATACCCTTGACGGCACTGAGCCTGATTTCACTTCGAATATATATTCGTCGCCACTTGATATTACAGTCACAAGCGTATTAAAAGCAAAAGCCTACGTTTCAGGAAGTTCAGCCAGTAAAGTACTTACCCGGTCATTCATTATTGGTCATACATATTCATTACCTGTTATATCCTTATCCACTGACCCCGAAAATTTCTGGGACAATGATATTGGAATTTATGTCCACGGCACCTATCCTGTTGAACACGATAGAATTGCAAATTATTGGCAAAATTGGGAACGGCCCGTAACAATCGAATTCTTCGAAGCAGATGGCACTCTGGGATTTACATCTCCGGCAGGTGTTAAAATTCTGGGATGGGGCAGTCGCGTCAACGATCGCAAGTCACTCTCTCTGTTTTTCAGAGGCAGGTACGGCGAAAGCCAACTGGAATACCCGCTTTTTGATGATTTTCCAATTACAAAATTCAAATCCCTGGTTCTCAGGGCTGCAGGAGGCGACTGGCAAAGTACCCTCATTCGTGACATCTTTGCTTCAGATTTGGTGAAAGATAAAAATATTGATCATCAGCGATACAAACCTGCTATTCTTTATATCAATGGGGAGTACTGGGGAATTCACAATATTCGTGAAAAGTTAAATGAAGATTATCTGAATACACATTACGCCATTGATAAAGACAGGGTAGATATAATAAGCAGATATTGGAGAAAGAGCTATCCAATAGTTATTGAAGGCAATGATACTGACTATCTTAAGATGGAAAGCTATGTGGCTGATCATGACATGAATGAGGACGAAGCATATGATTACATTAAGGCCATGGTAGATATCGATAATTTTGTCGATTATATCGTGCCGGAAATATACTATGCCAATTACGATTGGCCGGGAAATAATATTAAATGCTGGAAACCAAAAACTACCAATAGCAAATGGCGGTGGTTATTCTATGATATCGATTTTGCTTTGGATTCACATTCATGGGCAAAAAATAACCATACCCACAATACCCTGGAGCATGTGACCAACCCGGATGGTACGGGTTGGCCAAATACAAGGTTAACAACACTACTTATCCGTGAAATGATGGAAGGCGATGAATTCAGGAATGCCTTTGTTAACAGGATGGCCGATCAGATGAATTCCAGATTTATTGCCGATACATCCATCGGCCACCTGCACGAAATACAAACCATAATGGCACCAGAAATGCAGGAGCATATCGACCGTTGGGGTTCATATGGGAGCTCGATGAGATCAGTTTCTGAATGGAACGGTAATGTGAGTGTCATTGAAAACTTCCTTCAGAATAGAAATCCTTATGTAAGAAACCATATAAGAGATTACTTCAGCCTGATTGGATGGGGCAATTTTACAATGAATATTTCAGGTGAAGGAAAGATTAAAATCAATTCAATAATTCCGTCGAATTACCCGTGGACCGGTCAGTACCTAGTGGATATCTCTATCACACTAACAGCTCTACCGCAACCGGGGTACAGGTTTACAGGATGGACAGGAGTTTCGGCCCCATCATCATCCACCAGAGTAACATTGCTTATTTCAGATATATCGTCGGTCAGGGCAAATTTCGAACCTGCTGAATCTTCCATTCCACCCATTGTTATTAACGAAATAAATTACAACTCAACCGATGAAGTAAATGCAGGGGATTGGGTTGAATTGTACAATCCAAATGCCACATCGGTCGATATTTCGGGATGGACTTTCAGGGATGGTGATGATTTGCACGAATTCATTCTTCCGTCCAATACAATTATTCCACCCGATGCTTACCTGGTGCTAACGGAAGATTCTTCTAAGTTCGAAGAAGCATTTCCGGCGGTAAACAATTACATTGGCGAGCTCGGTTTTGGATTTAGCTCGGCAGGCGAAACGCTTCGATTGTATGACATTTTGGGCGACATTGTGGACTCTCTCAGCTATTCTTCATTACCTCCATGGCTGCCACAGGCCAACGGATTTGGGCCCTCCCTCTCCCTGCATGATGCATCGTCTGATAATTCCCTGCCGGCCAGTTGGGGATACTCACTGGCCTATGGAACCCCCGGATCTGAAAATGATACCTACACTTACGTTTATATAACAGGTATTGCACCTGACATAGCAAACAAATCGAATGGAATACAGCTGGGTCAGAACTATCCCAACCCCTTTACAGAAAACACCAACATCAGCTATTATTTGCCACGGGCAGTTGAAATGACCATAGCTGTTTTTGATATTGAAGGCCGTGCAGTAGATGTTATAGTTAGTGGTGAGCAAACAGCCGGTTCACATCTTCTGCAATACAACGCAGAACATTTACCTCATGGAATTTATTATTACAGGCTCCAA
>JAOZUK010000398.1 GCA_029938715.1 Bacteroidales bacterium
AAATTGCGTAAATTCGACAGCAATGAAAACCCACTGAAGGCGCTTTATTAAAAACACAATAACTGGCGCAGCCTCAGTGTCACTGGCAGGGTTCTTTCCCGGATTATTCATGCAAGGATGTAAGCGGAAAACTGTAGCAAACCAGAAGAATATGAAAAAACTGATTGTAAAGGAGATCCACCACCAGGGTGCTGTTGATCTTAATCTGGCAGAAAAGTTGCTTGAAAGTTCTGCCGAAATTCAATTCATCGAAACCATTAACTGGCCTGAATATCCATACAAACCAGAGGTGAAATTTAAAATAGCCTGGTGTCAGGATCAGATCCTGCTGAAGTATTATGTGAATGAAGAGAACATCCTGGCAAAGGAGACCAGGGTCAATGGGGATGTTTACAAAGACAGTTGTGTTGAGTTTTTTATATCAACCAATGAGAATGAAACTTATTACAATTTTGAATTCAACTGTATCGGAACACCTCATGTGGGATATGGCCCCGGAAGAGCAACCAGAGCTTTGACAGATCCGGAAATATTGAAATTAATCAAAGTAGAATCCTCCCTGGGAAATCAACCGTTTGATGAGAAAACGGGTGGACATCAGTGGGAATTGATGGTAGTTATCCCGGCAGCGTGTCTGACCTATGATAAGGATTTAGTTTTGAAAGGGATTAAGGCCCATGCAAATTTTTACAAATGCGGCGATGAAACATCAAAACCACATTTTGTAAGCTGGAATCCGGTTGGAACCGGGACTCCAGATTATCACCAGCCTGCCTATTTTGGGGAGCTCTCATTCGAATAGTATTTTTACAAGCTATAAAACGATTATCATGGCATTAAACTCCGGAAAATCATTTGTAAAAACCATGGGTAGAGGAGCAGTCCTGTCTACTGTTGTTCTTACTATTGCAATAATTCTATTCCCCATGAAAGCCTGCACAGAAAAAAAGGATAATATTTCTTCGGAGCCCAACTCAGAAGATGTGCATACGGTAGAAGGAGTTCTTTATCTGGACGAAGAACCGGTAAGCATTGAGATTGCTGACGGAAAAATTGCAAAAATCAATCATCTGTCATCTCACTCTGAGCTACCAGAAATCTATGTTGCTCCCGGCTTAATCGATATTCAGATCAATGGCTACATGGGAATTGACTTTGCGAGTCAGGATTTAACTATTGAAGGAATCAGGGAAGTTGCAAAAGCATTGTGGAAAGAGGGAGTTACATCTTTTCTGCCAACACTGATCACTGCAGATCAGGAGTCGTTAAAGAATAGTTTTTCAATCCTTTCTGAATCACTGGATGATGAAGAGACAGGGATGTCTATTCCGGGTTTCCACCTGGAAGGCCCCTATATCTCCCCGGTGAAAGGATTTCGTGGTGCACACCTGGAAAAATATATCAGGGAGCCCGATTGGAACGAATTCCTTGAATTACAAAATGCAGCAAACAATGGCATCAAATTAATTACGCTTGCTCCTGAAATTGAAGGAGCCATTTCGTTTATTCAAAAATGCAGTCAGGATGGCATTGTTGTATCGCTGGGGCATCACAATGGGAATACATCACAAATTAAGGAGGCAACAGATGCAGGGGCTTCCCTGTCGACCCATCTGGGCAATGGATGTGCAAATATGATCAACCGTCATAACAATCCACTCTGGCCCCAACTGGCCGACGACCGTCTTTCTGCAAGTATTATTGCTGACGGATTTCACCTGAACAGGGAAGAGCTTCAGTGCTTCTACAAAATCAAAGGGAACAGCCGCACCATATTGGTTTCCGATGCGCTCGATCTGGCAGGGCTCGAGCCCGGGGAATATACCAGGTGGGAACGAAGGGTGCTGCTGACTCCGGATGTTGTAAAATTTCCGGCCGAAAATGTGCTGGCCGGGGCTGCCTCCCCCATCAGTTCATGTGTGGGAAATATGATGAATTTCACCGGATGCTCTCTCTCCGATGCCATTCAGATGGCCAGTACAAATCCGGCCCGTTTGATGGGACTAAGCAATCGTGGTGAGATAAGTGAAGGAAAACGTGCCGATCTGATCCTCTTTACCATTGAGGATGGGAAGATGGTCATTCAGCAAACAATGATTGCAGGGGAAGTGGTCTATACAAAAGAGTAGTAACATGGAAAAGAAGAAGCTTCATAAAAGAATTCTTATCGGGCTAACCGCCATTGGACCGGGACTGTTCCTGATCGGGTATAACATTGGTACAGGAAGTATCACCACCATGGCAAAAGTGGGTGCCGAACATGGTATGGCTCTGACCTGGGCACTGGTTCTCTCCTGCATCTTTACCTATATTTTAATGGTTGCTTATGGAAAGACCACACTTGTATCGGGCAAAACAGCACTATCCACTATTAAATCAGACCTCATTTATGGAAAGGTTTTAGCCATCTATATATTAATTGCTCTGGTGATAGGTGAGTTGCTTGCGCTGATGGGAATCTTCGGAATTGTCACTGATCTGATCCAGGAGGCTTCCAGGCTCCTTTTCGGAGGTTCAGGATTCAATACATTAGCAATCACTGCTGTGCTGGTAGTGTCTCTCTATGCACTGTTTTGGATAGGGAAATACCAGGTTTTTGAAAAATTCCTGATTATCCTTGTCATCCTGATGGGTCTCTCTTTCATTGTTGTATTCTTCATGGTGAAGCCAAGTTTCTCGTCAATAGCCGGCGGACTTGTACCAAGCATTCCCAAAAGTGACGGGGTCCTTAGATTAATTGCTGCCATTACCGGAACTACCTGCTCTGCTGCTGTATTTATCATGAGAAGCACCGTGGTGGCCGAAAAAGGCTGGACCATTAAGAACTTAAAATTGGAAAAAAGAGATGCGGCAGTATCGGCATCCATGATGCTTTTTCTGAGCCTGGTGATCATGGCCGTTGCCGCAGGTACATTGCATGTGATGGGGATGAAAATGAACAATACCGTCGAGATGATCAGCCTGTTTGA